>CAUYZA010000179.1:0-6349 GCA_963577225.1 Dehalococcoidia bacterium
CGCGGGAATCACCAAGGAGTGAGACTACACCTGGATGTGGGCGACGGACGAGAGCCCGGCGGGGCAGCCGGGCTCCGGGCTGTATGCGGGCATCTTGGCGCATGAGACGGGGCACTCGTATCGGCTGCAGCACAACCTGTCGTTCGGGGGGTTCGGGTCGGAGTGGGGGCGCTGGGGGCGCAGGGGCGTTGCGGCGTCGATCTGGACTTCAACTGCCATTCGGTGCACATCAACGCGCAGCAGAAGGACCGCATGGGCTGGATCGCGCCGGAGCGCAAGGCGGTGGTGCTGCCAGGCATGGACGAGATCTTCCATCTCGAGCGTTTGGCCGAACCCGGCCCGGACGGCTTGCTCTTTATCGAGATCCCGGTGCCGGGCGAGCCGCGCCGCTTCTACACGGTGGAGGCGCGCAAGCGCACTGGCTACGACGTGGAGCTGATTGGGGACGCGGTGCTGATCCATGAGGTGGTGGCCGATCGATTCGAAACCGCGTACGTGGTGTTCGATCCGGACGAGGAGGTGTCGGAGGCGGAGCTGGAGGCCCTGTTCGACCCGGCCGACGACACGCCGGCGGCGGCCGCGGGGCCGAACGGGCCGCAAGGGATGTGGACCGTGGGCGAGGTGTTCGAGGCGGAGTCGCTGACGGCCGAGTTCGGGGGCACGCCGGGCAGCGGGATCCGGATAGAGGTGGTGGCGGAGACGGAGACGGGCTTCGACGTACGGGTGAGCGTGGCCCCGTCGACGGCGTCGGGTCTACCGCAGCTTCGAGCCAGGCTGGCAGCTCGTGGGTTTCACCGACACGGCAGATGATTTGAACAGGGGGACGCTCTCGGTGCTGGCTGCTCCACGATTGACTCGTGTCCTCCAGTGGTATGCGCCCGGCCAGCAATTCCTGCGCTTCGGGCCGCAGGACCCGGTGCTCCCGAATCAGTTCTATCGGCTTGAGACCGGCGACGGAGTCTGGATTCTGTTTGATGAGGGCGATGACCGCACCGTTCTCTGGGAGCAACCCGTGATCGATGAGCCGCGCAGCGTCTCGCTGCCGGCCGGCTTCTCGATCCGAACTTGGACCGGGCCAACAACGCCCGTGGCCGCGGCGGCGGGCGAGCTAGGCAGCGCGTTTGAGTCGTTGAGCGTGTGGGATAGCGACGTGTTCTTGAGCTATACCGCCGGGCTGCCGGACTTCGTCAACAAACTGCACGAGCTGCACTACGGAGATGCGTTCTGGATCCGGATGTCGGAGGCGGCGAGCTGGACGCAGCCCGCGCCCAACTGAGCCCGGTCAGCCAACGGACGAAACGGAGCCGCTGGCTAAGCTGACGGCATGCCTGTCACGCCCTTCGCGACGCAGAGATTGGCGGCGCTGGCTCTCCCGGCGTTGGTTGCCGTCCTTCTGCTGGCCTGCGGCGACGAGTTGCCGACGAACACCGGGCCGATCTCCTCGCCGCCCGCCGTGGATGAGCCCAGCAACGGCCTGTCCCGTGACGAGCAGGCGAGCGACGCCTCGCCGGCAGCAGGCGCACCAGCAACGGTCGACCCGGACGATGACGCGGCGCTCGGGCCGAGCGGCGGCCCCGGGATCGGAGCGCGGGAAAACACGCTATTCGAGGCGCTGGAGGCGCACATCGCGGCGCTGAACGCGCTCGACGAGCAGGAGTTCGTCGGCATCTTCCTGGACGACTGCGACGATCCCGTAGCGACCGGGGCGCTCTCGTATTCGTTCGGCGCGCCGCTGGTCAAGGCGGGCGCTCGGGCCAGCAGCGAGTTCGAGTCGATCCTGTTCCTCGATACGGACCGGGCGCTGGTGGAATACGCGACGGAGCTGCCACGGGACATCTGGGTGGTGCACGAGCGTCGTTGGCGGATCAGCACCTGCTCGCAGTGAGGCTCGCCGGAGCTAGTCCGGGACGCGCCGTCCGACCGTGCGCCCGATTTCGACGTGATACTTGAGACAGCGCAGCATGTCACGGAAGCCGTTGCAGGCCTGACGGCGGCCGATTAGCCAATCGATCAAAACGCCGAGGGGCCCATACTTGAGACGGTAGTTGGCGCTGCAACCGATGCGGGGGCCGGTGCCGCGCGGGGCGACGGTGAAGGTGACGACGTTGCGGGCGAGCGGCAGGCTGGTCTCGAAGATGTCGACGACCATGCGGGGGTCGGGATCGAAGTCGATGATGCGCTCTTCCGGGAAGCCGCCGCCGAAGAGGTCGCAACGGCGGGTGGCGTCGGCGCCGGTGTCCTGATCGGAGGTCGCGTGCGAGCTTTCGACGCCGGGATTCCAGCGGTAGACGTTGGGAAAGTCGGCCAGGACGTCCCAGACTCGGGCCGGCGGGGCGTCGATCTCTTCGTGGACGGTGACGACGGCCATCTTCGTCCTCCCGGCGTCAGCGTACGCCCGTCCGCACGCATGGGGCCCGTTCCGCGTTGCCCGTGGCGAGTCGCTCGTGGCGATCACCAAACGTAGACTGAGACTTCGTGAGCCAACCGACCCCCGTCAAGCCTCGGACGCCGATCGCGGCGCGGTTTTTACCGTCGCGTGTGTACTACGGCTGGTACGTGGCGATCGGCACGTCGCTGATCATGATGGGCGGGATGGGGATCGGATTTTACGGGCTGGCCGTGTTCCTGCGGCCGCTGCAAGAGGCGAACGACTGGTCCAACACGGCGGTGAGCGGGGCGACGGGGGCGTACTTCGTGATCTCGGGGCTGGCGACGGCGCTGGTCGGCCCGTATGTCGACAAGCGTGGGCCAATCCTGTTCATGGCGCTCGGGCTGGGGCTGACGGCCGTGATGACGGTGCTGGTTGGCTTCGTCGATCAGCTTTGGCAGCTCTACCTGGTCTACGGAATGTTGGCGCTGGGTTTCGGCATGGCGGGCGGCGTGTCGATCAATTCGATCATGACGCGCTGGTTCATCCAGCGCCGGGCGCGGGCGATGAGCATCTCGTCGACGGGGATCTCGGTCTCAGGCGTGATCCTGCCTCCGCTGGGGGCGGTACTGATCGGGGCGGGCGGGCTGGAGCTGACGACGCCGGTGCTGGGCATTTTCGTGGCGGTGTTCGCGCTGCCGATCGTGCTGCTGGTGATGGTCTGGGACCCGAGCCAGATGGGGCTGCCGCCGGATGCGAAGGAGCCGCTGCCAGCGCCGAGCGGGGTGGGCGCGGCGCTGAGCGACGCCGTGCAGCAGCGTCGCTGGACGATCCCTCAGGCGTTGCGCACGCTGTCGTTCTGGGCAATCGCGATCGCGTTCGTGCTGGTGCTGCTCTCGCAGACGGGCTTCATCATTCACCAGATCGCGTTCCTGGAGGAGCGGATGGGCTCGCGCACGGCAGCCTCGATCGCGCTCAGCACGACGGCCTTCGGCAGCATCGTGGCGCGCTTGGTGGTGGGGCAGTTCGCGGACCGGATCGACAAGCGCAAGCTGACGATGGGGCTGTTCGCCTTGCAGGGGTTGTCCGTGCTGGCGGTGACGCACATCGACAACACCGTGGCGACGTACTTCTTCACGCTGACGTTCGGCTTCACGATCGGGAACGTCTACATGATGCAGTCGCTGCTGGTGGGCGAGATCTTCGGGTTCGTCTCGTTCGGGGCAATCTTCGGGCTAATTTCGTTCGCGGGGCAGACATCGAGCGGGATCGGACCGCTGCTGGTGGGGGTGTTGGAGGACGCGACGGGGGGGTACGAGACCCCGTTCACGGTGTCGGCGTTGATCACGTTTGCGGCGGCGCTGGTGGTGGGGTGGGTGCGTCCGGCGCGGGCGCAACGGGCTGCCGTTGGGGTCGAGCGGGTGGCTGTTGGAGCGTCCGAAGTGATGAAGGCGCAGAAGGCGTATCCCCGAGTGGGCGCTCGGCAGAAGCGCGCAGGCGAAGCGTCGGTTCTGCGAAGAGAGAGCTAGGCCAGGGCCAGCCGGCTAGCCCGGCGGCTAGTCCAGCGGGGCCATGGCGAGGCCGTCGATCACTTCGAGGTTGGGGATCTTGTGCAGTTCGGCCGGGCTGACCCTGATCTTCCAGGAGCGGCTGCCGCCCCCGACCCAGATGTACTCCAGGTCCATGATGCGGGCATCGACGTAAAGCGGCAGATCGTCGGGCAGGGCGAAGATGGTGACGCCGCCGATCAGCATGCCGGTCAGGTCGCGGGTTTCGTCGGCGGAGGCGAAGGAGGCGCGCGACTCCATCAGCTTGCGCACGCGCTTATTGACATCGAGGCGGGTGGTGGCGGTGACGAGGCAGCCGACGTAGCGCTTAGGCTTCTTTTTGGAAGCAACGATGATCGTGTTGCCGGAGGCTTCGGGATCGATGCCGTAGTGGGCGCAGAAATCGACGGTGTCGGCGAGGTCGGGGTCGCAGGCCATGAGTTCGTGGTCGATATTGTAGTGGGCGAGGAATTGGCGCACGGTGTCGGCGGGGTCGGGGGTGGTGTCTGTGGTCACGGGGTCCTCACGGCGCGCAGCATAGGTGGCGCAACAGGCATGGCCCCACGCAACCCGGAAGAGAAAAGAGAAGAAAGAGCTTTCCGGAGGGGAGTAGGCCCAGGCCCCCAGGGGGATGGATGGTCGCGCGCGTGGCGCGTGGAAAGCCCGCTCCGATCTGCCCCTACACCCGGCAGCCACTGGTCACGTAACATCGCCGCGGCAGCAAGGAGGCAGCATGCAATATGACGACATTGTGGTGGGGGCGGGTTCGGCGGGGGCGGTGATCGCGACGCGGCTGTCGGAGGATCCCGAGCGCAGCGTGCTGCTGCTGGAGGCGGGACCGGACTACGCGTCGTTGGAGGCGATGCCCGACGATTTGCTGAAGCCGTGGGTGTCGTGGGCGGATCACGACTGGGGCTTCCAGGCGCAGGCGCAGTCGGAGCGGGAGATCAAGTTACATCGCGGCAAGGTGGTGGGCGGCTCGTCGGCGGTGAACGGGACGATCGCGTTGCGGGGGGTGCCGAGCGATTTCGCGTCGTGGGTGGCGGCGGGCTGCGACGAGTGGTCGTACGAGGATGTGCTGCCGTACTACCGGAGGCTGGAGGACGATCCCGAAGGCGGCGACTTCCACGGCACGAAGGGTCCGATCCCGATCGAGCGCCCGTCGAAGGAGGAGTGGCAGCCGATCCAGCGCGCGTTCTATGAGGCCTGCCGTCGCGAGGGCTACGCCGACGCTGAGGACCACAATCTGCCGGAGACGACGGGCGTGGGCCCGTGGCCGCGCAACCGTGCCGCTGGGAATCGCTTTTCGACAAACCTGGGCTACCTGGTGCCGAATCGGGGGCGGCTGAACCTGACGATTCGCGGCGAAGCACTGGTGCACCGTGTGCTGTTCGAAGGCGGGCGCGCGGTGGGCGTCGAGGTTGAGAGTGGCGGTGAGTTGCAGGTCGTGCGGGGCGAGCGGGTGACGCTGTCGGCGGGGACGCTGATCTCACCGGCGATCCTGCTGCGTTCGGGGGTGGGGCCGCGGGAGAAGTTGGAGCCGCACGGGATCGCGCAGGTGCTGGAGTCGCCGGGGGTGGGAGAGAATCTGATCGACCATTTCGGGGCGGGGGTGCAGGCGCTAGCGAAGGAGGGGTTGGAACACAATCCAAACGTCGTGACGGAGGTCGGGTTGCGCTACACGGCGGAGGGGTCGGAGCATTTCAACGACATGCAACTAGCGGTGTCGACGATCTTCGATCCGGACCAGGCGCGCGGGCTGACGGATGCGCCGCGCCAGCCGGGCGCGACGTTCGGGGTGGGAGCGGTGGTGCAGCGAACGGCGGGCCGCGGGCGGCTGACGCTGCGGTCGGCGGACGCGCACGAGCAGCCGCAGTTGGACATGCACTACGCGACGCATCCCGAGGACATGCGTCGCCTAGTCGAGGGGACGAAGCTGGCCTGGTCGCTAATGCATGGGCCTGAGCTGGCGCCGTTCGCGGAGCGGGTGTTGCGGCCAAAGCCGGAGATAATGGAGGACGATGCGGCGATCGAGGAGTTCGTGCGATCGACAACGAGCACGACTTGGCACGTCTGCGGGACCTGCAAGATGGGTGGGGAGGGGAACCCGATGGCGGTGGTCGACCAGCGGGGCAAGGTGCGGGGGTTGGAGGGGTTGTACGTGGCGGACGCGTCGGTGATGCCGGAGATCGTGTCGTGCAACACGAATCTGACGTCGATCATGATCGGGGAGCGTGTGGGGGAGTGGCTGGCGGGGTCTGAATAGTTGGCGCACTCGGCCTGCGCGGCGCGCGCGCCGCTCGACGCAAGCGGTAGGTCCGGTGGACGGCACGCATCCCAGCTCAGCACGAACGGGAAGACGCGCCGCGCCGGTCGGACAGTCCAAGTCGTGCCAACGGACGGGATGGTAGGGGCACTGCCCGCTAGGATGGCG
>CAUYZA010000180.1:0-6313 GCA_963577225.1 Dehalococcoidia bacterium
CCACCATGAGGCCCTTGTAGGTCACGACCTTGTCCGAGAGGGAGACGGTGTACGAGTCCAGACCGTTGGCGCGCCACTCGCTCTGTGCCCGCCGTCCGGCCAAGTACAGCTGACGGCCGAACAGCGCTTCCGGCTCTGCCGGGAAGTCGTCCGGCAGCGTGATCAGCAACTGCTCGATTCCAGGCAAGGTCTCCAGTGCCGACACGCCCAGCACCGACTCGTCCGTTGGAACGACGCGCCAACCGATCGGTTCCAATCCGCACCCGCGCACGGCGGATTCCAGCGCCTCGCGCGCCGCCGCACGGTCGCCTTCTTGGTGCGGCAGGAAGACCATGGCGACGCCGAGCCGGCTCGGGTCGTCCACCTTGCGTCCCAACCGCTCGGTCTCTGACTGCAGGAGGGCGAAGGGGATCTGAATCTGAACGCCCGCGCCGTCGCCGGTTTGGGGGTCGGCGTTGACGGCCCCGCGGTGGGTCAGGTTGACAGCCGCCCGCACCGCCAATTCGACGATCTCATGCGACGCAACCCCATCGATGTTGGCGACGAACCCGGTGCCGCACGCGTCGTGTTCGTGCCGCGGGTTGTACAGCCCGTTGGTGGGGAAGGCGACCGCCTTGTCGGGCGGGTTCGGTTGTTCGCTTGTCCAATCCCGTTGGGACAAGTGCATCCTCCGCGAGTGGGACGCCGTCTAGGGCTTCGTCTCGGTCCGATCCGCCCCGGTCGGTGGGAGCGGAATCGGACATCCTGTTCGGCGTACATGCGTCTCCGCGCCCGTCCGCTGGACGAGCCGCTGAGCCTACGGTCGTTCTCGCTCAAATGAAATGCCACTGTGGACCAGCGGCGCGCTGAGGGTACCAGACGAAATGATCACCCCTGCGAATATGTGAAGATTTTCTCATAGCTTATCGCGATCGTCTACACTCCTATAGACGAGTTCTATAGAATGGCCGATATCGTGGGCGCGACCAGGCTATTTGCCCTGGGAACCTGGGCACGGGGCCAGCGTCCGGCCCAATGCGTGGGCGTTTGTGGCGGCTGGAAACGCCCGTGTTCGCCTTCCTGCCTGGGCCCCGCGGCGCGGCCCTCCCGCTCCTCGCGCTGCTTGTCTTACTCAGCGGCTGTGCCTCCTCTGCTCCCGACGCCTCAGGCATCCCTGTCGACGTTCGCGCCAACGGCGAGCTGATCGCGCGGGTCACTTTGGCCACCCCAAACATCCCGGGCGAGCAGGAAGCGATCGCGCTCGTGCGGGCCCACCTGGCCCAGCGTGCTCAGGACGCTCCCAGCGTGGAACGCGAGCTGGGCCTGACTAGCGTGTGGCTGCCCGGGCAACGGCGCAGCCGTCGTCGCCGTTCATTCGCGTGGCGCCAGCATCGAAGGCGAGCCGCACTTCTTCGCTCTCTTCGACGTGCGCACCCGCGTCCCGATCGAGTTGGATCGTGCCGTTCTGCCCTCCATGAGCACGCTGGACTCGCTGAGCGAGCAGGTCCTGCGTCGCCTGCCGGGAGGCCGTGTGCTGGGGAGGGCCTGGGGCGACGGTTTGTGGTTCGTGGTGCACGGTCTGGCGGCGGCTGGTCCACAACTCGCGCTGCTGCACTGGGATGGACGCGGGCTGGATCTGCGCGTGCTGGACGGCGCCAGCCCGCGCCTGACCGATCTCGATCGCGACTCCAGTCCGGAGCTCCTCTATGAGCGGCGCGACGGCACGCGGGCGCTCCTGCAATGGGATGGCGTCTGGCTCGTCGAGTGGGACGTGGACGGGCGAACGCCGCAGACCGAATCGATCCAGCGGTTGCTGCCGGAGGCGCACCGTTTGCCGAATCCGTAGCGATCGTTCCGACCCGCGACGGAGGTCCGCTGAGCTACAGGACCGAGTCTCGGCGTAGGTCCGACAAGGCTGCCGCGAAGGCCTCGATCGACTGATCGACATCGGCTTCGCTGTGCACGCAGGAGACGAGCGCGATCGAGCCGAGCAGGTCGACACCGTGCGTCATCAGCGAGCGACGGAAGGGCCACTGGATCGCGGTCGGTGTGGCGGGCACGCGTGCCTGGGGGCCCGCGTCGCCCCAATTCCAGGAGAAGTCATCCTCGGGCGGCGGGACATCCTGGCCCAGCACGATGTGAACCATGCTGGCGTAGCCATAGGCGGCGCCGGGCACCTCGGCGTCGCGGATCGCCGCGTTCAAGCCCTGCGTGAGTTGACGCGCGCGCTCGTTCGCCGTCGGCACCGCCAGGCCCTTCTTGATCTCGCGCAACGCAGCATTGCCGGCTGCGGCGCTGAGCGGGTTGGCGTTGAAGGTGCCGGGATGTGCGACTCGATTCCGATCGTTGCGGTCGCTGCCGCGCGGGATCGCGATCTGGTCCAGCAGCTCGGCCTTGCCGGTCACGGCCCCGCCGGGCAGACCGCCGGCCAGGATCTTGGCCAGCGTCGTCAGATCGGGCGTGACGCCGACGGCTCCCGCCTGCCCGCCCTCGGACGCGCGGAAGCCGGTCACCACTTCGTCGAAGATCAGGATCGTGCCGGTGGCGGTGCTGCGCTCGCGCAGAGAGGCCAGCACCGATGAGTCGAGTGGGCCGGTGCCCATGCTGTAGCCCGTCGGCTCGACGATCACCGCCGCGTGTTCACGCGTGTCCAGCGCCGCGCCCATCGCGTTGACGTCGTGCTGGTCGACGACCGTGACCAGGTCGCTCATCACCTTGGGAATGCCCCCCTCGGTGATGTTGCCGCCCGTCGAGGCGCCCGCGACAACGGAGTCGTTCCAGCCGTGGAAGTGGCTGCGAAAGCGCAGCAGCTTCGAACGCCCGGTGGCTGCCCGTGCCAGGCGCACGGCCATCATCGTGGCCTCGGTGCCGGAGGAGGTGAAGCGGACCTTCTCTGCACCCGGAACGAGGTCGATCACGGCGCGTGCCCAGGTGATCTCGGCCCGCTGTGAGCCGCCGTAGTGCGAGCCCTTGCCGATCTGCTCCTTCACGGCGTTGACGAGCAACGGGTGCGCATGACCGAACAGCAGCGCGCCGTGCCCCATCACGTAGTCGATGATCTCATTGCCGTCCACATCCCACTTGCGCGGCCCGGCGGCGCGGTCGATGTAGACACCGAACGGGTCGAAATAGCGCACATCGTGCGTGATGCCGTTGGGAAAGAGGCCGCCCGCTTCCTCCGCTAGCTCGGCCGAGGTTGGGTGTTGGTCGAGGAACGCATCGTCGATGGCGAGGGACATGGAGTGGCAACTTCCTACGCTCGAAGGCGCTGGCATTATCCGCCGCGCGCCCGAAGGCGCTGGATCGTCCGGACCCGCCCTACGTTACCGGCAAAGAGACCCGGGCTGCGAAGCGGAGTCGCTGCGCCGCGACGGCTAAATTCACCGCACAAAGACGGGCCCCGCGCGATGCGCGGGGCCCGGCCAACCTCAAATGCCGAACAGTCCAAGATCTGGGTTAGGCCGCGTACTCCGCGATGCGCTCCAGCGGACCCACCAGCGCGCGTCCGCCGCAGCGTCCGCAGGCCATGCCCACGCCTCGCTTGCGGATCAGCTCCGCGCTGTTGGCTGAGTCTGGTGGCGCGATCAGCCGTATTTTGTTGTTGCTCTGTTCGATCTGCCCCAGATTGCGTCCGCAGATCAGGCAAGCAACCTCTGCTCGTTCTCGATGCATGACCGCCTCCATTTCGCCACCGTCCCCAGCCACTTCGTCGCTTACTGATCCATACGACAGCTAGCCCGGAACGTTTCCCGGTCCCCGCGCTGCGTCGTGTAAGGATCTGGGAAACGCTTCGCGACGCCGGACTATCCGCGGCTAGTGGACTGCTGTGTGCGGCGAATCCCTTCGACGATGTGGTGGGCCGGTTCGACCGGACGAGGCTGGAACTGCCGCGCGCGGTACGATCATGCGATGGAAATCACAAGACGCCAGGCGATCTATCTGATCGTGATCGTCATCCTGGCCCTGGGGGCGCTGGTGGCGCTCGACCGCGTCGTCGAGGAGTTCTCGCCCTGGGACTACGACGACTTCGCGCGCTGGATCAACGACCTCGGTGCTTGGGGTCCCATCATCTACATCCTGTTTTTCGCCGCCTCGATGGTGGTGGCGCCGATTCCCACCGGCCCCGCGCCGGTCGCGGCGGCGGCCGCCTTCGGGGGTCTGTTGGGCTTCGTCTACACGCTGGTCGCGGGGTTCATTGGGGCCACGCTCTGCTTCTGGATCGCGCGCTGGTGGGGCCGCCCCATCCTGCGGCGGTGGATGCCGGCCAAGCTGGTCGACGAGATCGACCGCGTCACGGCCTACCTCGGGCTGCGCGTGCTCTTCGTGCTCCGCCTTTTCCCCTTGCTGGGCGTCGACATCATTTCGTACGCGGCCGGCCTCACGCCGATTCGCTACCTGCCCTACATCGTGATCTCGATCGTGGCGACGATGCCGGTACTGGCCCTCACCTCGGCCATTGGCGAAGGCGCGCACGAGAACCGCGAGGTGGCGCTGGCGGCGATCCTTGGCCTGGGCGTGTTTCTGATCCTGCCGCTGGCCTACATCGCGATCCGCAACAAGCGGGCCGGCGTGCCGTTCCTCAACATCCCCGACGCCGAGGCTGGCGCCGAGAGCGCTCCGTCGACCGACTAGCCCCGCTAGCATCCTGCCCAGAGGACTGCACATGCCGATCGAAGATGCCTCGGGACTGCTGTCCATGCTCTGGACGCCGCTCGTCGTCGTGACGGCGAGTCATGAAGAGGAGCGGGGCGCGCAGATTGCCGTCAGTGCCTTCGCCGCCTCGATCGTGCCAGAGAAGCCGCGGGTCATGGTCGAGATCCAGAAGCGCAACCACACGCACGCGCTGATCGACGAGAGCCGCCGCTTCGCGATCAACATCCTGCCGAAGGAGCACTGGCCCTGGGTCCGCCGCTTCGGCTTTCTCTCGCAGTCCGATGTCGACCGCTTCGCGCCAGCGATCCCGCCTGACGACGCCGGCGGTACCGACCTGGACGATGGGGCCGCGCCACGCTGGCGCTTCGACACGCACGATCTGCCGTTGCTGGAGGACGCCATCGGTTGGCTCAGCTGTCGCGTCGTGAACTCGATGGACGGTGGCGACATGACCGTCTTTTTGGCTGTCGTCGATGAGGCCGAGCGGCTGAGCGACGCCGCCCCTGCGCCCTGGTCGGAGGTGCGACCCCTGCTCTCCGACGATTGGGTTGCCGAATACGGCCGCAAGATCTCACAAGACATCCCCGACTCAGCCCGGCGTATGGAGTCGATCGACTACACGCCGTTCCAACTGCGGGACTAGCTGCCTCCGTTGCCTCGACTCCGAGGGGGCGGCGCCGGTTGTTGGTGCCGCCCCCAGACCAGCATGGTGTGCGGCTAGGCCTTCGGTCGGATCGATCGTTCTACGCGCCACGCGGCGAGCGCAACCAGCGCGGTGATCGCCAGGCTGATCCCGATCCACAAGATGGTGTCGCCGTCGCCACCGTCGTTGGCGGTGTTTGTGTCGAGGGTGGAGTCGGTGATCGAGATCGTGGCGTTCTGGCCGGCGGAGATCCCGCCACCGTTCTTCGTGGCGCTGTTGCCTCTGATCGTGCTCAGCGTGATCGTGACCGTGCCGCCGTCGGCCAGAATGCCGCCCCCGCCGACGGCGGCGGAACCGGCCGTGTTCTCGCTGATCGTGCTGCCGCTGATCGTGAGGCTGCCGCCACTGGACTGGTTGATGCCGCCGCCGCTGACGTCCGCCGCGTTCTGGCGCTCCGTGCTGTCGGTCAGCGTCATCTCGCCTGTGTTGTTACGCCCGCCGCCGCTTCCCGTCGTGGTGTTGAGTTCGACTTCGCTGGAAAGCAGGACGAGCGTGCCGCTGTTCGCGACCCCGCCGCCTTTGGCCGTCGTTGAGGAGCCCGCGGCATTTTCGCGTACGAGCACGTCGCTCAGGGTCAGATTGCCCGCGTTCTGGATACCGCCGCCGTTGGGCGCACTGCCGTTGCGAACCCAAAGTCGTTCGATCGCCGCGGTGACCCCGGCGTTGAGCTCAAAGGCGCGGTCCGCGGCGTTCCCGTCGATGATCGTGACGTCGTCGGTGATGTCGAGGTCGCCCGTCGCGGCGGCTTCCTCGCTGGCACCGGCCAGGGTCAGCGTGTAAGTGCCCGGGGGCACGGTGATCGTGTCCGGACCGGCCGCCGCGTTGGCCGCGACGACTGCCTCGCGCAGCGAGCAGTCGTCGGCGCTGCACTCGCCGTCGTTCGTGTCTGCGGTTTTCGTCACCACGAAGGCGGCGGCCTGCGTCGCGTGCGGCAACGCAAGGTTGATCACGCCGACGAGCGCGATGGCCGCGGTGACG
>CAUYZA010000181.1:0-6268 GCA_963577225.1 Dehalococcoidia bacterium
GTTACTCCCCGACGATGGGGGCATTCCACGTTGAGTGCCCGCATCGTATCCCGTCCCGATCGAGGCGGGCAGCGTCATCGTTGGTTTGCCGATACCAGTCCGTGCGACACCGGCCCCATCAGGTTAATATAAGGAGAGCGCCCCGTGACCCCCGGACCCGGGTCCCGTCCCTGGTGTGCTAGGTGTGCTATCCCAGCGAAGTGAGTGAATCTGTGCGAAGCAGGCGAAATACACGGCCCCATATAGGGCAATAGCTACCAACTGGGCGAAGCCATTGCACTCAGCAACCGCCGTTGCTAGTGCTTCTAATCCGCAGGTTGCAGGTTCGAGTCCTGCCGGGGGTACCACTCAAATCACCAATGGCCATAGGCTTTCGCCGCGAGGTGGGCGTCGGATATCGGTGTAGGCGGATGATCAGTTAGTCACATGTTGGTCACATCTGGTGCCCAGACACGTCTACAGCAAGTGGTCGAGCACCTCAGCAGCGGCACGCTGCTGACCGGGGTAGATGTGGCCGTACGTATCCGCCGTGAAGGATGTCGTCGCATGGCCTAAGCGCCGACTGACGGTGAGCAGCTCGACGCCGGCGCGAATCCACAGGCTTGCCGCCGTGTGACGGAGGCTGTGGAAGTTGACCTCGGAGATGTCCCGGATACCCGAAGCCTCGAGGCACTGGCGGTAGTCGCGATAGAGGTTGCGTGCCTCCCAGAGCGTGCCCTCCGCCGAGGGGAACACTAAGTCGTGGTCCCGCCAGGCCGGGCCGACCCGCAGCCGGTGCTCCGCCTGGCGGGTGCGATGCGCCTGGAGCTGCGCGAGCGTCCGTCGAGAAAGTTCGACCCGGCGGAGGCCGTTCTTCGATTTCGTGGACGTGACGAGGATGCCCTTCCCCTTTACGCGTCGAGCGCTCCGACGGATGGTCAGGGCCCGGCTGCCCCAATCGATGTCGTCCCACCTGAGCCCCAGCAATTCGCCCTGCCGCATCCCGGTGGCGAGAGCGAGGCGAACCGGCATTTCGATGGCTGATCCGCGAACCGCATTGAAGAGGGCCGTCACTTCAGCGCTGTCTGGGGCGCAGTTGCTGCAGCGGCTGGACCAGTCGCTGACGGCGACCGATGCCGATGCCAGCGTGGCCTGGACCCAGGCCTATCTGGACGGCGGTTACGAGCGCGATGCCCTGGTCGAGACGCTGGCCGTTGGTGCGGCCAAGCAAGGTAACGATCCCCACAACCAAGAGATCGGCCTCTGCACGCTGCAGGATTACGGACGGACGAGTTCGTCGTTGCGGGACACCTTGCTGCTGGCGTCGGCGCAGAGCACGGCGGGCCACATCAAATACGGCGACCAGTTCGAGCCCTACCGCCGCTTCGCGGAGGCGTTTGGGATCGCGACGGATTCGGAGTCGGCGGACGGGGACGACCCGGCGGAGGCGATGTTGGACGACATCGAGTCCGAGATCGTCAACGATGCGGGGCCCTAAGCCCGAAGGCGCTAGCCCAAGGTCGCTAGCTCGTTGGCCTACTTGACCGGCTAGTGCACAGCTGTCGCTTTACGGAATAGCTCGGCCCGTACCACGATGGGGCCGATCGCGCCCGGGGCGCGGTGGAGTCGTTCGGAGTGGCGGCAAACACGAACTCGCTTCGCGCGTTGGGCGTCAGCCGCGGGATGCGCTGAAGCGGGCGCGGGGCGGGCAGCATCGCTAGTCGCCGCACGATTGGTCAGTCGGGCTCTAAGCTCCCTGCGGCCGCCACCCGTCCCTGGGGCAGGGCAGGTCCCGGAGATTGAGACGATCCTGCCGGAAGGGTTCGGTCCGTCAACCGTGGTGGGGCGGCAGGTCGCCACGGACTGAAGGCGTAGCGAGGAGCCGATATGAGCCTGGAACTACTGCCCGAACTTCGGATCGTGGAGATCGGGCACGCGACGACGGAGTACGCCGGCAAGATCCTGGCGGAGCTGGGCGCGCAGGTCGTGCTGGTCGAGCCGCCCGGCGGGGCGGCGACGCGCGAACGCCGCCCCTATGCGTCGGTGACCGACGCGAGCCGTCGCAGCATTCCGTTCCTCGCCCGCAACAACGACAAACGCAGCGTGGTCTTTGATCCGGCGAGCGCCGAAGACGAGGCTGCGATGCAGAGCTTGCTAGCCGCCTCCGACGTTCTCTTGGCGCCGCCGGACTCGCCGTTCGATGCCTGGCTCGACGGGGCGAATGAGATCGCCCGCGTGGAGGTGAGCGACGTCGATGGGATCGGGGCGGCGCCGCTGTTGGCCTTCGCCGCTAGCGGAGGATTGGCGTCCAGCGGCTGGCCGGAGCAGCCGCCCTGCAACGCCCCTTCGTGGCTGGCCCATGACGCGGCCGGCATCTACGTAGCCATTCTGGCGCTGCTGGCCCATCGCGAGGGGCTCCACGGTGGGCCGCCGAGCCGCTACGAGGTCCCTCTGCGCGAGGCGGCGATCGCGGGGATCACGCCCTGGACGCGCCCCCTGCACTCCTATGAACAGGAAGCATCGGGGCAGGGGATCGCGCATCGGCGGTTGGGTGCGGCGGGGACGTCGATCTTTCCGTGTGCCGATGGGTATGTGCGAGCTCTGACGGGGACGGCACGGCAGTGGCGCGCCTTCGGGGAACTGCTGGGCAATCCAGAGTCGCTCGCGGCCGAGGAGTGGAAGGATCGCCGCTTTCGGCTAGACAACCTTGAGACGCTGTACCACCTGGCGGCAGAGCTGACGCAGTCGCGTAAGCGCCGCGACCTGTTCGAGCGCGGGCAGGCGCTGGGGCTAACGATCACGCCGGTCTACACGATGGCCGACTTGATGGCGGACCGGCACGTCGTTGAGCGTGGCCTGTTTGTGCCGCTGACGGATCCGGATCTCGGTCCCGTGCAGCTGATGCGCGAGCCGGTCAAATTCGAGCCGCCGCTACCTCGCCGCGATCCGCAGCCGGCCCCAGCACTGGGCCAAGACCAGGCGTCGATCGACGGCCTCAGCCCGCGTCCGGCGCGCCCCGCGAGAGATGTGTCCGCGTCCGTCGCACGACCGTTGGAGGGCTTGCGCGTGCTCAATTTGGGCGTCGGCGCCGTGGTGCCGGAAGCCGCTGAACTGCTGGCGCTGCTGGGCGCGATGGTGATCAAAGTCGAGTCGCGACGCCGTGTCGATTTTCTGCGACTGCTCGATCTCAACGGCAGTGCTAAGTTCAACCAGCTCAATCTGGGCGTCCTCAGTTTAGCCGTTGACATGACGACGGAGGCAGGCCGGGCCGTTGTGCACGCGCTTGTGCCGCAGTGCGACATCGTGATGGAGAACATGCGAGCACCCGTCGTCACGACGTGGGGTTGCGACTACGAGTCGGTCCGGGCCTTGCGACCGGACGTGATCTACTTCAGCAGCCAAGGCTTGGGCCACGGGCCGTACGGCGACTTTCAGACCTACGGACCGAATCTGCAGGCGTTCTCAGGCATTACCGCCTCGTGGGCGCATCCCGACGACCCCTACGCGGTAGGGACGACGCTGAACCACCCCGACCACGTTGCCGGCAAGCAGGCTCTGCTTCCGATCTTGGCGGCCCTGATGCGCCGGGAGGCGACGGGCGAGGGCGCGTACATCGAGGGAGCGCAGTACGAGGTGGCGGCGGGGTTCATTGCCGACAAGTTCCTGCAGGAGCAAGTGGCGCCGGGATCGAGCGGGCCGACGGGGAATCGTAGTCCGGATTTCGCGCCGCACGGCGTGTACCCCTGCGCCGGCGACGACCGCTGGTGCGCGATCGCTGTGACGAGCGAGGCCGAGTGGGCGGCCTTGCGGGCGGAGATTGGGGAGCTCTGGGCAGACGATGGTCGCTACGAGACGCTGGAGGGCCGGCTGAAGGAAGTTGATGCGATCGACGAGGCAATCGCGAATTGGACACGCGCGCAGGAGCCGCAGGAACTCGAGCGGCGGCTGCGCTCGGCCGGGGTGCCTGTCTCGCGCGTGGTGATCGGCGAGGACATGGCCAGCGCCGAGTCGGACCACGCGAGCGGATTCTTCGCGGCGCTCGACCACCCCACGATAGAGACGCGTTACTACACGGGGTTGCCGTTCCGGGACGGGGCCGGGCGACGGCCAGCGCTTCGTCGTCCGCCGCTGCTTGGTGAGCACACGGAGTACGTCCTTTTCGATCTGCTCGGCCTGGACCCGGAAGAGGTGAACAGGTTGATGGCGGAGCGCGCGGTGGGTTGGTGAGGCGGGTGGGGCGCGTCGCCGCGCTCGTTGAGGAACTCGTACCAGTCCTGACGGCCGCGACACCCGGGAAACTGCCGGGGCTCAGTGAGCAGGAGGTCGAAATTTGGCAGCCGCTCTGGGCGATCGCGGACGCCGCCGGCGGTCACTGGCCTGAGATCGCACGAGACGCGGCGCGGGAGTTGCATCGGGAAGTCGAAGACGGGGATGTTGGAATCACGCTGCTTGAAGACATCCGCACCATCCTTGGCGAGAAGCAATGGAGCGCCGTTTCCAGTCGGGAGCTATGCGACGCCCTCAACGAGATCGTGGCACGACCCTAAAAACGCCTTGCGGCAGGCCTTGCTGAGCCGAGACGCCGTGCTCAGCGCATTGCCACGGGCCACCAGCGGCTTAGCTCGCAAGAACGTTCCGCGGTGGTGACGCGTGGCTGGCGCGCTGGACCAGGCGTCGCGGCATCTGCTGGAAGATCCGGTCATGCACGGGCTTGAGCACGTACCAGTACGCGAGCCCAGAGATTCCCGCCGGATGGAATCGCGCCGACATCGTTAGCCGGCTACCGCCCTTGCGCTCTGCCACTTCGAACTCCAGCACTGCCGCTCCCGGGAGTCGCATCTCCGCCAACAGCGTTAGCTGCCGACCAGGCTTCAGAGCCACGACCCGCCAGAAGTCAAGCGCGTCGCCAACCCTGAGATCCACCGGATCGCGACGACCGCGGCGCAGCCCCACCCCACCCACGGCCCGGTCGAGCCAGCCACGAAGCCGCCAGAGCCAATCGCCGTAGGCGTAGCCATGTTCGCCGCCGATGCGTTCCACTTCCTGCCACACCGCCGTTGGCTCGAGCGCCGAGTCGACCGTGACCTGTTCGCCTTTGGAGTAGTACGCGAAGTCGGGGTTCCAATCCCGGTAGGCGAGGGCGCCCTCCGCCCAGCGGGCGGGAAGCGGCTCCTCGCGTTCGATCACCAGCGCGTCCCGGACCGCCGCATCAAAGGGGAGGAGTTCCCGCGGGACAAGCGCCCGGATCGCTGCTGTGTCGGCCAGGAGGTCGTAGTGCAACGAGTCGATCAGCGGTCGCACGACCCCGGCCGGCACGGCGGTGACGAGATCGAGCCAATAAGACGAAAGGCGCGGGGTCAGCAAGGGCACGGGAACAATGCGAACCCGATGCCCCAGAACTCGCGCGGCCTCGCGTAGCATGTCTTCGTAGCGCAGGACCTGTGGCCCGCCCACGTCTAGGGTACGTCCACCTGCCTCCGGCAGTTCGAGCACCCCCACCAGGTAGGCCAAGAGGTCGCTGAGCGCGATGGGCTGCGTGCGGGATCGGACCCAACGCGGCGTCACCATCGCGGGTAGGTGGTTGACCAGATCGCGGATCACCTCGAAAGCTGCCGAACCGGGACCGACCACGATGCCCGCCCGCAACTCCGTCACCGGCGTCGGCCCGATCCGCAAGATCTGGCCGGTCTCCGCCCGCGACGCGAGGTGTTGCGAGGCGTCGCCCGCCGGGAATAGTCCGCCCAGGTAGATGATGTGCTCAAGCCCTACGATCCCGGCGGCCTTAGCGAACGTCCCCGCGGCCTGCCGGTCGAGAATGGCGAAATCCCGACTCTGGCCCATTGAATGAATCAGATAGTAGGCAGCGTCCACTCCATCCAAGGCTGCTTGCACCGACTCGGGCTCCAGTGCGTCCATGCGTTGAATCTCAACGCCTTGCCAGCCGCGTGCTTCCA
Organism: Dehalococcoidia bacterium; assembly: GCA_963577225.1. Lineage (GTDB taxonomy): Bacteria > Chloroflexota > Dehalococcoidia > Bin125 > Bin125 > JAPUIR01. Next base: position 5,934 of record CAUYZA010000181.1, read on the forward strand.
ACACGGCGGGGTGGCGCGTGACGGCGCGAACCTCATGTCCCGCGGCTTGGAGGGCGGGAACCAGATGGGACCCGATATAGCCACTCGCTCCCGTGACGAGAATCTTCATCCACACAGAGTGCCTGGGAGATGGCTCAGTGGCGATTCCTGACATGACACTGAGCGCCCATTGAGGTGGAGGGATGCACGCGAGGAGATGCGGGAGGCTAGCCACCCTGGTCTTTCAGAAGAAGAAAGCTGGGGCCCGACCCCCAGACCCCAGCCCGCGTGGAACTCGGCATGCCGAAGCCGGGCACTGCGTGGATGTGGCGCAGGGCTTTCCCCCTTAAGGGGGT
>CAUYZA010000182.1:0-6253 GCA_963577225.1 Dehalococcoidia bacterium
CGCGATCTGCGCGACGGCGTCGAAGTCGCCCGGGGAGGCGGCAGCGAAGCCCGCCTCAATGCAGTCCACCTGCATGTGCTCCAGCATCTTGGCGATGCGCAGCTTCTCCTCCGCCGTGAAGGAGACGCCGGCCGCCTGCTCGCCGTCGCGCAGGGTCGTGTCGAAGATCTTGACTCGGTCAGGCATGGTTCGTGCTCTCTAAAGGGATGGGGGCGGGACAGCGCGTCGACAGCCCGCCGGCTGGTGGGGGGATCTAAACCAGCCGACCAAGCACGCCGCGGGCTGAGGCGGCCCGCGGGGTTTGTCCTTCGTTCGACTCGAACACGCTTATCACTCATCCAGTCCGCTCAGCGCCCACATGACGCCCACATCACGAAAGCGGCTCACTCATTATGCCAGTGCCGCAGAGTCGTGCCTAGAGCGCGCGACCCAAATGATCCGGCGGCTTACGCACCCGTTGTCGCGGCGCTCCCGGAGTGCCGCGAGCGCGGGCCGCTTCAAGATCAATCGCTGGCGAAGGGCAGATCGCCCTCTACGCGACGGCCCATCTGGGCGCGCAGGGCCTCTGCCTCGTGCTCCGACTGCGAGATCGGCGGCGGCTTGCTCGTAGCGGCCTCGCGCAGCATCGCGACGCGCCCCGTGCGCACCAGCTCAAGGATGCCAAACGGCCGCAGCATGCGCTCCAGCTTGTCGATTTTGCCCTCGTCGCCCAGTACCTGCACGATCGCCGTCGTCTCGCCGACATCCACGATGTCGGCGCGGAAGATCTGCGCCAGCTCGATCAGCTTGTGCCGCTGGTCCGCGTCGACCTCGACTTTGATCAGCGCCAGCTCGCGGTCGACCATCGGACGCCCGCTGATGTCCTCCACGGAGACCACATCGATCAGCTTGAAGAGCTGTCGCTCAACCTGCAAAACCTGGTTCTCGTCACCGTCGACCACGATCGTCATGCGGCTAATGCCGGGCTCGTCGCAATGACCGACGGTCAGGCTTTCGATGTTGTAGCCGCGACGGCGGAAGAGCGAGGCGACCCGCGCAAGGACGCCCGGCCGGTCTTCGACGTGCGCGACGATGGTATTCTGACTCGCCATGGTGGGCTCCCTCTCTACAGCTCGCTGGCCGATTCGACGGTTTCCGAAAGCGCGGCCCCGGCCGGAACCATGGGCCAGACGTTCTCCTCGTCGACGGTGCGGAAGTCGATCAGGAACGGTCCCTCGGCCTCGATCGCCTGTCGGATCGCGCGTTGCGCCTCAGCCCGAGTCTCCGCCCGCACAGCGGGGATGCCGTAGGCCTCAGCGATCTTGAGGAAGTCGGGCTGGCCGAGCTCCACGTCCTGGTAGTTGTTCTCATAGAACAGCTCTTGCCACTGACGGACCATGCCGAGATACCCATTGTTGAACAGCGCGAACTTGATCGGCAGCTTGTTCTCCGCCACAGTCTGCAACTCCTGCAGCGTCATCTGGAAGCCGCCGTCGCCGCAGATCGACCAAACCGGCGTGTCTGACGCGAACTGCGCCCCGATCGCCGCCGGTATCTCGAACCCCATCGTGCCCAGCCCGCCGCTGGTCACCCATTGTCGGGGCCGCTTGTAGCCATAATATTGCGCCGCCCACATCTGGTGCTGACCGACGCCCGTCACGATCGTCGCCTCGCTGGAGGTCGCGTCGGCGATCTCCGAGACCAGCCAGGGCCCGCTAATGCCGCGCTCCTCCGTCGCATAGTCGGTCGGATGGAGCGCCTTCTGCTCGTCGATCCAGGCGACCCAGTCTTCGTGCCGCGCCGTCTGGACCATCGGATTCAGCTTCTGCAGCACCTGCTTGATGTCGCCGTGCACGGGATACTTGGTGTTGGGAAAATTCTTGCCGATCTCGGCCGGATCGATGTCCACGTGCACGATCTGCGCATTAGGGTTGTAGTCCTTGAAACGCCCCATGGCGCGGTCGTCGAAGCGCATCCCCAGCGCGATGACCACGTCGGCCTGGTCAGCCGCCTGATTGCAGTAATAGTTGCCATGCATGCCCAGGAATCCGTAGGCGAGTCGATGCGCCTCGGGGATCCCGGAAATGCCCAGCAGTGTCGTGATCACCGGAATCTCGGCCTTCTCGGCCAGCTCCAGCAACTCTGGCGACGCCCCGGACTGCACGACACCGTGCCCGGCCAGGATCACCGGCTTGCGCGCGCCGTTGATCACGACGGCCGCCCGTTCGACCTCCGGCTCCAGCGGCACGTCCTGAATCGGGTAGCCGCGCAGGTGCACGCTCTGGGGGTGGCCCTCGTACTCCGCCTCTTCGACGAAGACATCCTTGGGGATGTCGACCAGGACCGGTCCCGTGCGGCCCGTCGAGGCGATGTGGAACGCCTCTTTGACCGCCGTCGCGATCTCACTGGCCCGCATCACCAACGTGTTGTGCTTGGTAATCGGCAAGGTGATGCCCGTGATGTCGGCCTCCTGGAAGCCGTCACGACCGATCAAGTCGCGCGCCACGTTGCCCGTGATCACCACGATGGGGATCGAATCCATGTACGCGTTCGCGATGCCGGTCACGAGATTGGTCGCGCCGGGACCCGATGTGGCCAGGCAGACGCCGGTTTCGCCGCTCACCCGCGCGTAACCGTCGGCGGCATGCGCCGCCGCCTGTTCGTGCCGCACGAGGACATGCCGGATCTGCGGATATTTGACGAAGGTGTTGAACAGCGGGAGCACGACGCCGCCCGGGTAGCCGAAGAAGGTCTTCACCCCCTCAGCGATCAGGCTCTCGAGCAGGATTTCCGCGCCGGTGAGTTTCATGACATTGCCGCCGATCGACGCGCGCTCGCGCGTCCAAATTGCCCGGGATCGATCCTGAGTAGTCGGGTAGGAGCCGGTCCGGACGCGGGCTAGCGTCCAAGCGGCTCAATCACGCAGACAAGTACGAGGTGCGGGCGCGCGGGCAGGTGCCCAGCGCGCCGCGGCGCGGCCTCGGTTCCAGCAGCATTCGCGACGAACGGCATCGCTACTTCTCTCGTCAACTCGTCCCATGATCCTAACCGACTGCCCTGCCTCTCCGCGAGCGCCGGCGGTCACATTCGCCCTACACCGGGCGAGGATTAAACCTGATCCTTACGCAGCGCCCCCACCCGTCGAATCACTCCCAGCCCGCTCCTGCCCGATTCGTCCGTTCGGCTCGGCTCGCCACCAGGTCCACCATGCCTCCCAGCGGCCCCAACCGCCCCTTCAAACCGGCATAGGTCTGCTCGCCACGCACGATCTGGCAGAAGGCGCGCCAAAAACGCCCGGACCGACGCAACATCTGCACGTACGGCCAGGGCCGGCGGTGAAACAGCGCCTGTAGCTGTCGTGACGTCGCCAGATCCGGTTCTAACTCCAGCTCCACTCGACGCTGATAGGCCGCGAAGTCGAATGCTTCGCCGGCCAGGATGCGCACCGCCTCCTGCGAGGCGATCACGCCCGAGCGGATCGCGTTGCCGATCCCCTCGCCCGAGAGCGGATCGATCAGACCGGCCGCGTCGCCCACGAACGCGATCCGACCCTCCGCCACGATGCTGCCCGCGTCGCGCAGCGGCAGATGATGGCCACGCACGCCCGTCAGCGCCGCCGGGTCGAAGCCCTCCGTCGTCGCATAGGCGTTCAGTTCAGCCCGCAGCTTCTGACCCACCACCGGCCAGCCGCCAACGCCGATGTTGCTGTGATCGCCCTTGGGAAAAACCCAGCCATAACCCCCCGCCATGGAGCCCAGATCGAGTCCCACGCTGTCGGACCAGTTTGGTCCCACGCCGGGCACATTGGCCTCCAGCGCCACGGCCCGACGCAACGCGGGCAACCCCAACGACCGACGTACGGGCCCGTTCGCGCCATCCGCCGCTATCAACGCAGGCGCTGAGAGTCGATCCCCGTTGGCGAGCCGAACGACCACGCTGCTGGGCTCCGCTGCGACGCCTTGCACGCCGCAGGCATCGCGGAACTCCGCACCCGCCTCCACCGCGCGATCGACCAGGAACGCATCAAGCCGCGAGCGCTGCGTCATCAGCGCCAAGGGCTCGTCGAAGTGGTGGTGGAACACTGCCTGCCGGCGGTACGTGACGCGAAATCCGGTCACGACGCGTTCCGTGACCGGCTCCAGCGAGAACGGCAGCAGCGGCGTCGCACTGATCAGCACCCCACCCCCGCAGGGCTTGTCGCGCGGGAAGGCCGCGCGATCAAGCAGCAGGACACGGCACGACGCCGCCAGCTCCCGCGCCGCCGTGGACCCGGCCGGCCCCGCACCGACGACGATCACGTCGTAGTCGCTCATCCGCTCTCCCTTGCCTCGCCTACGGCGGCCAGCGCGGCCGCCCGCCCACGTCGCCAGCGATCGAAGCCCGACTTCAGCCCAGCAAGTATGGGGGCGCTGAAACAGAATGCGATCGCCTCGTCCGAGGCCTCGAAGGCGACCGCCAGAAACGGCAGTGGCGCCGCCACGAAGAGAATGCCCAACTCGGCGATTCGTAGGACGAGGAATGCGACGGTCCCCGCCGCCATCGTGATCCCGAACTGCCAGGGCAGGAACGCTCCCGCCGCTCCCATCGCCGTGGCCGCCGCGCGCCCGCCGCGAAAGCGGAGCCAGAGCGGAAACATGTGACCGACCATGACCAGATAGCCAACCAGCATCCACCAGACATGGTCCAGCTCGAGCCAACGCGCGATCGAAACCGCCAACAGCCCCTTGCCGACATCGAGCAGGAGCGCCGCCCGGCCCGTGACCCAACCCACGCCCTCCCGGATCGCGTTGGCGGAGCCAACGTTGCCGTCTCCGACCGTGCGCAGATCGGTGCCCGTGCGCCAGTAGAAGATCAGCCAGGTGACCGGCACCGATCCGATCAGGTAGGCCAGAACGAGGGCCAGCGCTTCTTGCATGCGATTGCTTCAGGTCGCTCGTGGAAGCTCGCCCTCGGCGGCTAGGCCTTGACGAGGCTGCCCTTGTAGACCGGGTCCACCCAGGATTCGTACTGCGGCAGGCGCGCCAGCATGACGTCGAAGTACAGCTCTTGAATACGCGCCGAGATCGGGCCGATCTGGCCATCGCCGATCTTGCGATCGTCGATCTCCAGTATCGGCGTGCAATGCGCGGCCGTGCCCGTCATGAAGACTTCGTCGGCCTGGTAGAGCTCGCTGCGGTCGAGCGAACGCTCCACGGTCTCGATTCCCAGCTCTGTCGCAGCCAGCTCCATCGCCGTCGCGCGCGTGATCCCGACCAGGATGTTGTCGTGCGGTGGCGGCGTATAGAGCTTGCCATCGACCACCATGAAGATATTCTCGCCGCTGCCCTCGGAGACGTGGCCATCGTTGCTCAGCATGATCGCTTCGTCGTAGCCGCGGTGCCAGGCTTCCGTCTTGGCCAGCGCCGAGTTGACGTAGATCCCGTTCACCTTCGCGCGGGCCGGAATCGCCGTGTCGTCGACGCGCCGCCAAGACGACGTGCAGCAACGAATCCCGGCGTCGCTGTCGAGGTAGGCGCCGAAAGGGGCGCAGTAGATCAGGAAGTCTTCCGTCACGTCGTGCAGACGCACGCCCAACACTTCCTGCGACTTGTAGACCATCGGGCGCACATAGACATCCTCTTTGAAGCCGGCTTGCGCCACCATGCTGTGGAGCTGCTCAAGGATCTCGTCGTCCGTGTACGAGATCTCCATCTCCAGCACGCGCGCCGATCGCCGCAGCCGTTCGATGTGCTCGCGCGTGCGGAAGAGGTAGAGCTCTTCGTGCTCGGCGCTCCAGTTCGCCCGTACCCCTTCGAAGACCGCCGTGCCGTAGTTGAAGGCATGCGTCATCAGGCCGATCTTGGCCTCACTCAGCGGCAAAATCTCGCCCTGGAAAAACGCCATGGGGGTTGCGGTCATAGAGCCGGCTCCTCGATCCAACGCGCGGGGCGTGGGTCGGGGAATTATAGCCATGGGACCTGTTTCAGGCTTCTGGAGGGTCCGGCGGATGCCCGATCCCTTCCAACAACACGCTGAACGTGGGCAGCGCCGAGTCCAGCGCATCGTCCTCAGACATGTGGGCGGTCTCGGCGTAGACCAGGTCCATCATCTGGTGGATGAGGCGCATGATCGCTGCCGGCTCCAATGCGTCGTTGAGGATCTCGCGGCGCTGGAGTGATCCGACCACCGCGGCCAGGAAGGCGCTCATTGATTCGTTGATCTGCGCGTCGAGCTGGGCAAGGTCGGGCTCGGTCTCCTGATGGTGCCCAGCCTGCTGGAACAACTGGATCGCTTT
>CAUYZA010000183.1:0-6227 GCA_963577225.1 Dehalococcoidia bacterium
CTCACCGAGAGCGCAGCACTCCCCCGATGAACTGTCTGAGGCTCCCGACAATTTCCCCGTTGTGCGTCAGCGTGACGGTGTAGATTCCGGACATTGGGGCAGCTGTGGGCTTGCAAACGACGTAGGCCTCCCCACGCAGCATTCGGTCACTCAGAACCCGAGTGTCTACGCAAAGCAAGGAGGTCTGCCTACCGTTTTCGCGGGTCCACACGAATGTCAGCTCCGTCTCCGCGGGCATATCATAAGTGGCCACCAGGCAGAGGCCCGTGTCCGACCCGGAGAGATCTGAGGGCCCCAGTGTGCGGGTTGATGGGGGCCCCAGTGGGCGGGATGAGGAGCAGTCGCCGGCGGCCGTCCGCGGGAGAAAGGACAGATTGCTCGCGGCGACGAAGTCCCCCCTGGGATTGCATACCGCAAAGACGAAGCCGGTAAACAGCCCGACCACAATGAGGAGAAACAACAGCTTTCTCGCGGACAGCCCGAAAATCCGGCGGCCGTGACCCTTTCCGCTGGAGGGCCTCCCCGGTGGCGGAGGTCGGGTACCCCTGGTCAGCGAGCCTAGGAGGCCATCCGGAAATCTGCCCATCCAGTCGAACTGAGCTACGAACTGAGACAACGGGCCACCAAAGTCCCGTGTCTCGCCTTTCGGGTCGTGGAGGTAAATCCAGAGGACTCGCACAAATCCAAAGAGGGTGAGAGCAAGAGCCAGCGCCCCAACGAGAATAAGAATCCAACCCAAATAGGTGGCCCGATAAGCGCCAGGGCTGTCCGGCAATGAATGAAAGCCAACTCCCAAGGCGATCTCCACGATCGATCCGCCGAGTAAGACGGCCACGGTCAACACGAAGGGGATCACCCCATACGCCACGTCAGTATTCCTCTGGTTTGCTTGTCGCGGTTCGTCGGGAAGACGACCGGCGTTGGGCCGCGGACTGAAGAAAGGTACGGATCGCGGAAGGCTGGCCGCTGAGGAGGTCAATTGGTGCCGCGGAGAGATCGAAGCTCAACGCCGCGGCGAGCCCCGTTACGTGGCGCAGATCACGACCGAATTCCCTCAGCACGGTGGCGAAGTCCGGTGTGGCCGCCATCGCCTCTCCTCGCACTCAATGGGGCAGAGAACTACCGGCATCCCCTTCGTACTGCCCAACAGCCCATGGCGTGTTTGTGGCGCGAGGCCATTTCCCCCCTTGAGGGGGTGTGGCTGGGACGGGACACGGGGGGACGGTCAGCGCCGGCACCCGTCCTGGCACGGACCGTTCGCGCGAGGAGCGCGCGTGTGGGCGGACGAATTGAACGAAGGAGCGCGCGCTCTGCCCGGATATACTCCGAATCGTGCGCTTAGGAGATTGAGGAGAATCTAATGACACTTTCAGAGCTCGGTACGTCCCCGGACACCGATGCTGTAATGCACGAGCTGGAGAAGTACGACCTGGTCCAGCACGCGCTTGAGCTGACGGCCTACGGCGTGACAGTGATCCCACCTGAGAAGATGCAGGTCGACCAAGACTTCGTTGATCGACTGCGCGACGCGATCTTGCGCACCTGTGAACGCCGCAACGGGATTGAGATCGGTGACCCCGACACCTGCACGATGCGATTCAGCGCCTTGAATCAGCGCATCTGGCACTTGCTCAAGGAGGACGAAGTCTTCATCGAGGCCGCGGTCAATCCCAGCGGGCTGGCGATGGCGCGCTGGCTACTCGGGCGCAGTGCCCGGTTGTCGGGAACGAATTGGATCATCAAATCCCAAAACCGGGCGCCGCTTAATCTCCACACGGACGCGCACGGCATCCCGCCGGGCGGGGGATCCATCGCGCATCACGCCAATCTCTCATGGATCTGCACGGACTACACCGACGCCGACGATGGTCCGACGGTTTTCGTGCCCGGCAGTCACCTCTATGGTCGAGCTACGCTACCGCACGAGCAGGACCTTCAAACGACGCCCTTCAAGACGATCTTTTTGAACGCCCGGGCCGGGTCGATGGCGATCTGGAACGGCGCCACCTGGCACGGTGCCATGCCGCGTGACAAGCCTGGTCTGCGGGTGACCCTGGTACAGAGCTTCATGCGTCGCCATATGCAGCCAATCCATGCCTGGTCGGCCGAGGATTTCTCAGCGGACATGCGTGCCAAATACCCCGAACTGGACCAGATTCTTCCACTGCCCTTCTACCCCTGGGAGGACGACCAAGAGCATCCGGAACGTGGTGCCGCGTTCATCCGCACCGGAACCGATCCGTACGCATAGCAAGTGTTCTTGGCGGATCGCGCCAGCGTTGTGGGGCGAGCGTCTCGGCGCATTCGCGACGGAGGCTGGACGGCATTTCGGCGGCGACCGTGCCGAAGCGGCGCAGGTAGGGGCGGACGTTGGGAGCGGAGGTGTGTGGTGCTGTCGGCATGACTATGGATTGGCCATGGGCTCATCCCCCCTGCCGCGATCGGGATGCTGCCCGCCGTGCTTTCGGGCGGAGCCGCGCAGACCTGCCCGCCCTGCACGTTACAGATCGTTGCCGACAGCATAGATCAAGACCGTGGTATCGCTCGATCGCAAGATCGACTGACTGGACGTTGTCCTTCGAGCGACGGGGGCTGACTCGCCCCGTGAGCCCAGACTAGACTGCGCCTGCGCGGCTGCTTCGGTCCCGTAACCGCAAGCCGGTGCCCTTCGTCAGGTTCCGTGATCGCTTCGGCAGCGCCACCGGATGGGACGAATGTGTGATACCAAATGCTGACACGGACCCGATCTTGGAGTTGGCGGAGCACCCTGCCGGAGGGTTCGAAGAACCCGCACGATTGTTCGAGGTGAGCTGGGATGGTTGATCCACTACTCGCGACCCCGGCAGGGAAGACGCGCGGCCGCGCCCTCGGCATTCCGTTCCAGGGACGCCCGGGGCCGCACAACGCGATTACCGATGTGCCCGGGCTGGCCGTGGGCTATACGACGCTGATCGAGGGCGAGGGCGACCTCGTCGTGGGCGAAGGCCCGATCCGCACGGGCGTCACGGCGATCTTGCCCCGGGGCCAAGCGCAGGCAGACGTGCCCTGCTGGGCGGGCCAGTTCAGCCTCAACGGGAACGGCGAGCTGACCGGCAGTTGGTGGATTGAAGAGGCCGGGCTCTGCGATGGCCCGATTACGATCACGAACACGCACTCCTGTGGCGTGGCGCGCGATGCGACGATTGAGTGGATGCACGCGAACTCGGCGAAGTTCCAGCACGGGCCGGCCTGGGGCTTGCCCGTGGCGGGGGAGACCTATGACGGCTACCTCAACGACGTGAACGGCTTCCACGTCACCAAGGACCACGTCTTCGCTGCGATCGACGGGGCGAGCGTGGGACCGATCGAAGAGGGCAGCGTCGGCGGGGGCACGGGCATGATGCTCTACGGGATGAAGGGCGGGTCCGGCACGGCCTCCCGTGTGGTGCGTCACGCGGACCAGGACTACACCGTGGGCGCGTTCGTGCAGGCCAACTTCGGGCTGCGGCGGGATCTCGTGATCGCGGGCATCCCGATGGCAGCGCATCTTCCGGGCGCGGACCCCTACGGGGAGGACCGGGGCTCGATCATCGCCGTGGTCGCGACCGACGCGCCCCTGCTCCCGCATCAGTGCAAGCGGCTGGCGCGGCGCGTTTCGCTGGGCGTAGGCCGCAGTGGCTCCTACTCCGGACATTACTCCGGCGACATCTTTCTGGCGCTGAGCACGGCCAATGCCGACGCCCTGCGCGGGAGCCGCGAGGAGTGGGACCTCCGCGCACTCCCCGACGCACGCTTGGACCCGTTCTTCGAGGCGGTCGTGCAGGCGGTAGACGAGGCGATCCTCAATGTGCTGGCGGTCAGTGAGCCGATGACCGGCATCGACGGGCATGTCGTCGAGGCGCTCGACCGCGATCGGCTCGTGGCCACGTTGCAGGCGCAGAACCGCTGGGTCGCACCGCCGGGGCTGCGGGAGTCCGGCGCCGGCGCGTGACCCCACCGACCACCGGGCCGTTCTCGACCTGATCAGCCGCTACTCCAACGGCTACGACACGCAGGACTGGGTGCTGTTCGCTTCGATCTGGGCGGACGAGGCGGTGTTGGTCGCGGGCGAGACGGAGACGTGGTCGGCGCAGCGCATCGTGGCGGTCAGCCGCAAGCGCCGCTCCCCCCTTGAGTTAGACTCGCTCGACCGAATGGGAGACGAGCATGGCCATACGCTACGACTACGTCATCGCGGGTGCCGGATCATCGGGCGCTGTTCTGGCGGCACGCCTGACCGAGGACCCCGAGGTCAGTGTCTTGTTACTGGAAGCCGGCCCTGACTACGTCAACGTCGAGGACACCCCGGCCGATCTGCTCAACAGCTACTGGCTGTCGACCGTCGATCACGACTGGGGCTTCAAAGCGAAAGCAACCAACGAGCGCGACGTTGATTACGCCCGTGGCAAAGTGACCGGCGGTTCCTCAGCCGTCAACGGAGCCGTGGCGATTCGCGGCGTACCGAGCGACTACGACGAATGGTCCGAGTTGGGCAACGACGAGTGGAGCTGGGAAGCCTGCCTGCCGTTCTTCCGTAAGCTGGAAGACGACCAGGACCAGGGTGGTGATTTCCATGGCAAAGGCGGGCCGATTCCGGTTGTGCGCTGGCCGAAGGAAGACTGGCTGCCCTTGCAGGAAGCCTTCTACGAGGCCTGCGTCCAACGTGGCTTCCCCTACGTCGAAGATTTCAACAACCCCGACGCGACCGGCATTAGCCCGATGGCCCAGAACCGCGATGGTCGCACCCGCATCTCCACGGCGATCGGCTACCTCGCGCCGGTGCGAGGGCGTCTCAACCTGACGATTCGCCCGCACTGCCTGGTCGACCGGGCTCTGGTCAAGGACGGCAAAGCCGTGGGTCTCGTGGTCGAGTCAGGCGGCGAGCGGCAGGAGGTCTACGGAGACGAGATCATCCTTTCCGCCGGGGCTGTTCAGTCCCCACCGATCCTGCTGCGTTCCGGCATCGGGCGGGCGGAGGACCTCGATGCGATCGGGGTGGAGCAGATCCACGAGCTTCCCGGCGTCGGGCATCACCTCATTGAGCATCCGATGTCCTTCATCATGTTCGTGCCCAAGCCGGGGGTCTGCGATCTGGACAACCCGTTGATGCAAACGCTGCTGCGTTACACGGCCGAGGGTGGTGAGCCGAACGACATGCAGGTCTACCTGCTGAATCACATGGACCTGACGACGCTGCCGGCGCTGCAAGAGGCGTTCGGTGCGGACATGGTCTTTGCCCTGGCGCCGGGCCTGCAGCGTCCAAACTCCCGGGGCCGGCTGCGTGTGACGACGACCGACCTTGATGTGCAGCCGCAGATCGAACTGAACTTCTTCGACGACGAAGAGGACAAGCGGCGGATGCGTGAGGGGATGCGGTTGGCCTGGGATATCGCGCAGACCCCGATGATCATGGAGCACGCCGAGCGGATTGAGCTGTTGGACCAAGAGATGATCGACGATGACGACAAGCTCGATCAGTACAACTGGGACACGGCGAGTCACATCTATCACCCGGTCGGCACGGCCAAGATGGGATTGGCCGTGGACCCGGAGGCGGTCGTCGACCAGCACTGCCGCGTCCACGGGATCGATAATCTGCGCGTCGTTGATGCCTCGGTCATGCCGAACATTGTCAGCGCCAATACGAACTTGACCTGCATCATGATCGGCGAGCGCGTCGCCGAGTGGATCAAGGCCGGGGAGTAGCGGCCCGCCGCCGAGCAAACGCGACTGCGTCGCCTGGTCCGGGAGTGGATGTGCCCGAATCAGCGTGAGCGCGACACCGAAGCTCCGCCGACGGGCCCCGGATCGTCTGGCATTCCAAACGCAATTTCGACAACAATTACGAGATCTACACGATGCGGGCCGATGGCACGGACGTGCGCCGACTGACGGCGAACGATGGGTGGAACAGCGGCTCCGCCTGATCCCTCGACCGAACCCGGATCGCCTTCGAATCCAAACGCGATGGCGATCGGGAGATCTACACGATGCGGCCCGACGGGTCGAACGTGCGCCAGCTAACAGCGAACTGGTGGTCGGACTTTGACCCCGCTTGGTCCCCTGACGGAACCCGGATCGCTTTCGTCTCCTTCTCCTACCTCGATGGCAGCAAGATCTCCACCATGCGGTCCGATGGCACGGACGTGCGCCAACTGACGGCGGACGATGCGAGCTACAGGAACCCCGCTTGGTCCCCCGATGGGACC
>CAUYZA010000184.1:0-6226 GCA_963577225.1 Dehalococcoidia bacterium
CCTACATCCCCTTCCAAGTTCTGATCGCGCGCTGGTTCGGGAGGCGCCGCGCGACGGCGGTGGCGATTCTGGGCACGGGGCTCTGGCTGGGAGCGGTGGGATTCAGTGGGACGCGGAGGGAGGGTGACGCCGGAAGTCTCCAATGCCATGGGGCCACGAATCACTGCCTCACTGATGGCACCGAAGAGGTAACAAAGGACCGCGCCGTCGAGGGTCCAGGTGGACAGCAGCTCGGTAGCACCGTCCGGTAGTCTTTTCCGTGGTTGCGCGAGTACGGCACTGCGCGCGAAGGAGGCGCACTTGGTGACGACTAGTCCGATCTTCGGTCGACTCTCGATCCTGTTCGGCGTGCTGCTGGCGCTGGCCTTGCTAGCCTCCGCGTGCGGCTCCAACGGCGCGGTCGATGTGACCCCCGCGAAACTCGACGAGGATGCAACGGGAACAGGCTCACCCAACACGGCCGATCAGCCAGCAGAGAGCGAGCCTAGCGACACCAACGGCCATTCGACAGAGAGCGATCCTGGGGACGCCGAAGAGCAGCCGGCAACCAGCGAGCCCAGTGACACCAGCGATCGGGCGCCAGAGGGCGATCCCAGCGACGCTGACACTCAGGAGCCGAGCAGCGAACCTCCTGAAACACAGCCGGGACCCTCCACGCCAACTACCTCGAATGGCTGGACTCGGCTCTCGCCCGCGGCTGATCTGCTGTACGTCCAGACCGTGCCGGGCAGTCGGGCCATCGTAGCGGGTGGGCCAGGGGAGGGGCTGTTGTCATCCGATGGGGGTGTGACATGGACACGGCTGGATTGGCCCGGCGAAGTGCGGTCCGCGGCGCACGTCGATCCGAGCGGCCAGGTGGTGGTGGTGGCTGGGTCCTCCTCGCAGTTGGGACTTGATGAAAAAGCCGCATTTCGTTCAGAGGACGCCGGTGCGACGTGGGATCCCGTCCTGATCGACACGCCAGTTCTTGGGTGGTTCGTGCTCGACTCATTCCTCCACGCGGTTCCCGGACATGGCGTGTTCGCGAGTAATGACGCACTGGAAACCCGCACACTCCTGTCCCCAGCGAGCATCGCCTGGGCGGAGAAATTCGACCCGGTCCTGATCACGACCAATCCCGACAATCTTGCGGTTTTCGCGGTAACGAGCATCGGGCTAGGTGGATCGGCGTCGGTGCGGATGACGCGAGACAGCGGCACGTCGTTCGTGCAGCTCGCGCCAGAATTCGACCTCTGGGGGGTGACGATACCGATCTTCACTGGGATCGGGCCGCTGATCATGTCTCAAGGGGTAGGGGTGTTGTTCAGCTTCGACCAAGGACAGAGCTGGTTCGTTCAGAACCAAGGCTTGGAACAACTGCGATCGCTGAGTTTGTATCTGGGACTCGTCGATTTCGTCTTCCCTCCACAGCGTTCGCTGCCGGTGGTTGCCTCACAGGAGTCGATCTTCACGTTCAACCCCGGCGGCTGGCAGGAAATGGCGGGGCCCGGCCCGGAGATTCGCGCGTTGGCTGTGGTGCGCGCGGACATAGATGGAGGTGAGGAACTACTCCTAACGGCGACCGACGAAGGCGTCTGGTCAATCCCGACGGCGGCATTGGGGCGGAACGAGCCATAATCCTCCGCGTCTGCTCGCTCTAGTCATGGGGCAACGGAACTTGCGAGACAGGGAGATTCCCCCGGCGGTAGGCCGTGCGCTGGTGGTTGACCCACCTCCCGAGCTGCCGCCCGTCCGCGGTTCGGAAGCTGGCCATTGCGCGACCCCGCATGCGAACCGCTAGCGCGCCACCATGCGGTACCGACTAAATCTCTGGCGCGGACGCCCCGTCACCGTGGTCCTGCTATTGGCCATCGGCGGCGCGCTGATCGTGACGGCGTGTGGCGCGGGCCGACCAGATGATGCGGATGGAGCCTCCACCGCCGTCGCTGAGCAGGCGGGGGGGCAAGCCGAGGATCTTGAGATACAGAGCGACACGCCGGTCGATGCACCGGCCGAAATCCGTGATCCGCAGGGCGTTCTACTTCTAGGCATTGGCATGCATATTGAGCCGTTGGGCGAATCGATCTCACCGGCCATCAGTGGAAAGCCTCGCAGCTTGGAACCGTCACCCCCAGTCGGTGGCCGTGGTCGGTGGGGCGAGCAAACTTATGCGTCGCCGCAGCTGTTTGAGCGCTTCGCAGAGTCCATTAACTCCGTCGCCGAGGTGATCGAATCCCATAACGGACGGATGACGGTCCAGACCAACGGGATTTTCGCGGCGGCAGCACTGAAATTTGGGAATCCGCTCCTGCAAGATCTAGCGGATAGAGGCCACGAAATCGGCTTGCACTTTCATGAAGACGTGTTGATGGGCGACGACTCAGAATCGCTGCCCGTGGCGACCTGGTGCGATGCGATCCGAGAGCAGATCGAGACGATTCGCGCGGCCGTGGACACGCCGGTCGACTATTCCAGCGGTGGCAACCTTTACCAGGGCCGAATTGCGGCCTCGGAATGCGCCGGACTATCGGTGACCGGGGAGTGGAAGAACCCAGAAACGCAGGAAACTCCTCCGGAGTTACTGGGGACGGCACCCTGGCGTCCCTCAGGCGGCGCTGCCGGAGACGACGTATCCGCCTTGATGACGCACGACCCGGATGGCACGGTGATCTTCCTTCCCGAAGGGATCTTCACCGATCCCAACTCCGCCGTCCGCCTGCGCCAGGAGTTGGACGGAGGCGTCGCCTACTTCGAATTTCTCGCTGATGCGTTGCGAGATTCATTGGAGGAGGCGCGCAGCACGCCTGGCGTACACGTGTTCCACTTCACCATTCATCCCTTGGAGTTCCAGAGCGACGGGCAACGGCCTTTCACAGTGGTCGACGAATTTCTGCGGAAAATCGTTGACCCCTTGGTGGCCAAGGGGGCGGTCCGCTGGGCAACGTACGCGGAGATGGCAGAGGCCTATCGCGCATGGGAGGCGAAGCATCCGGGTATCGGTCCGCGACGGGCAGCTGGCCAAGAGAACGGCATCGACGTGTCCGCTTCGGGCGGCGCCACCACTGCGGACACGTCGAGCGAAAACGAGCCCAGCACCAGGATGACACGGGGGCGCCGGTCGCTCGCGCGCCCGAGCGGCCCTGGGGTCCTGACCGATCTTCCCTTCTGCGCCCCCCTCGGGACGCCCCTACTACTAGACCTCCACTTCCCCAACGCGGAAACGAGACCACAAGCGCTGGTGCTCTACATCCATGGTGGGGGCTGGAGCAGTGGCGACAAGAGCACCGGCATCGGGTTGCGCTATCTCGATGCCCTGCTCGATGCTGGCTTCATTGTGGGCTCAGCCAACTACCGGCTAGCCCCGCAGCACCCGCATCCAGCGGCCGTCAATGACGTGCAGTGCGCCGTCCGCTTCCTGCGCACCTGGGCAGAGGCGTTGGGCATCGATCCGGACCGGATTGGGATCATGGGTAGCAGCGCCGGAGGGCATTTAGCCACGCTCGCCGCCGTGCTCACGGAGCCGCTGGAGACGCCCCATGAGTGGACTGGGGTCTCGAGTCGTGTGCAGGCGTTAGTCGACTTCTTCGGCCCCGTGGATTTGACGAAGGATTTTCCAGGAGCGAATCAGGCGATCATCACGCGTGTGTTTGGAGCGGAGGATCGCAGCGATCCCGTGGTTTTCCAAGCAAGCCCTGTGATGCATGTCAGCGCTGACGACCCGCCAACGTTGATCATCCACGGCGACCGCGACCCGCTTGTGCCGGTCTCGCAGTCCGTGGCCCTATTCGAGTCCCTGAAAAACTTCGGGGTCGAAGCGACCTTGCTGATCGTGAAGGGCGCAGGGCACAGTTGGGCCTCGAACGGCGACGCAAAACTGGACCCGCCGGACGAAGTGATCCGCGCGGAGATCGTGGCGTTCTTGGTGGAAGCCCTGCGCTGATACGATCGATCGTGGTGCCCCTCGTTGCAATCGCGGCGGAGGCGGTCCGGGTTCCATCAAGGAGTCAGAACAGGTGCGGAGCGACGGGCTCACAATCGCTTAGTCGCAGGCAAAGTCGGCACTCACGCCGTTCGTCCCTGCAGCGGCCACGAGGCGGGTGCAGGCCAACTCAACATCCGTCATGACTGGAGACGTGGACTCAGCGAACGTCTCCACGAACTCCAAGAAGTCCTCTTCGGATTCAATCGATTTAGCCTCTTCGGTAAATCCATCCCAGAGAACCACAACGGCCTCAATGGCTTGCACGTAGGCATCATGCTCGGCGGCAAGCTCCTCCGGCGCCCGAAGCGATTGCATTGACTCGACAAACTCGCGAAAAATAGCGCCTGCCGCATGGAACAGGTTGTGCAAGGCGTCAGCGTCCATTTCCTCTAGAGCCGAGTCGAAAATCGGATCCAGGGCCGACATCTGCTCATCAGCTCGGTCGTTACTCGCTTCGACGGCCGAGACATAGTCTTCCAGAGAAAGAACGGTGGTGGTCGATCGGTCGCCCGTGGACTCGCCTCCCGTCGCACTCCCTCCGCCGCACGCCGCGAGGATTACGGCTCCTAGCAAGATCACTGGAAAGCTCACGGCAGGCAGTCGTCGGAACCGGAGACTCATGTTTTTCGCCTTGAAGAATGCTCGGATCCTACTCGAGTTGAAGCGGGTGAGCCAGATGAATCAGCCCACGATGGAGAGGCACTGGCCGACGAGCCGGCCCACCGGCCCGTTACGGCGTCCAACATGCAGAAGGGTAGGCGGAGCCCACGCAACCGAGACCGGGAATCCCTGCGGCGCACACCGCTACAACGCCGGAGCTATCTCCTCACCCCCCTAGAAATCAAGGAACCCTTCAAACAGAGCAAAAAATTCCGGCGAAATACCCTCCCCCATCGCGCGTCCAATACCGTGCAATCGATCGCGCATCTCCTCGCCACGAGCGAGATCGTTCGAAGAGATCGCATCGAGTAGAGCCCGACGCGCATCCACAATCTCACGGGCAAGAATGAGAAATCTCCCGTGAGCATCGGCGAACTGACTGGGCGGCTGCAGCGCCGACAGCGTTCCCAGCACTACCTCGAACTGATCCACCAGCGTTCGCTGACGATTCGCGATTTCGGCCTCGGAGGTGGCCTCTTGCTCGAGAATCGCGGTCGCTTCGGACCGATACGCGACAAGGATCGCCTGGACGGCCTCCTGGTATGTCGCTACCTCCTCAGGCATCTCCGATGGGGCTCCGGGATCGACATGAGTCTCTCCGGTTTCGTCGATTGCTGCCGGCACCGACGTGCCCGCCGTCACCCCCCGCGCTTCGCCATCAGAACCCTCGCCCGAAGCGGGCTCGGCGACGTCGTTTGTCGCGACCGACTCCGCCAGCGGCACCTGGGGGTCAGGGCTCACGTCCGCGTCCTGCTGGCTGCCCTGAGCCGTGCCCGGTGGCGCGAGCGCCTCATGCGCTGGCCCAGCATCGCGAGACACTAGAAGCGCCGTCGCCGTGATCGCCACCGCGGCACTCGTGAGGCCCGCTGCGAATCCGACCTTGACCGTCATTGTGGCGGCACCCCACCACCCCACGGAACCGTGCCCGATCTGCGAAGCGACGCTCCCAATCCAAGCGCTGGGCCCGGTGCCACCTCCTCCGGTCGCCGCGGCAGCACCGCCGCTGGTCGCGGCTGACGAACCACCCGGTCCAAATCCGATCTGTGCCGTCACCGCGTCCCAGACGCCACTCTGCAAACCCGGAACCACACCAATGAGGCTGAGGCCCGTGAAGATCTCCTCGGGCGAGGCGAACCGGTCGCGATTCGCAGCGCAGATCTCGCAGGCATCCGCGTGGGCCGTCACCCGCCGTTCGACCATTTCTGACCACTGCTGGTCTGCTGCCGTCAGCATCCCGTCCAGATCAGCACACGCGTGCCGTCCACGGAGCGCTAAGAGTCGCCCGCGAACGGCGCCCTCGAGCGCATCGCGTAAGCGGGAGAGGCGCGTGTACACGGCGCCTTTTCGAAGACCTAACGCCGTGGCAATTTCATCGACCTTAAGCTCCTGGCGCAGGTGCATGTCGAGCAACGAGTATTCGTCGGCGGAGAGGGCCGATGCCGCATTCCACACCAAATCGGCCGACTCTTGGGTCTGCGCCCGGGCCTGAGGATTGGTCCCGGGTCCAAGGTCCACGGCCGCGAAGTGTGGACGCTCCTCATCGTGTTCGTCCCAGCTCGTTTGTGTCTCACGGGAACGTTTTCGTAACTCATCCAGTGCTGCATT
>CAUYZA010000185.1:0-6197 GCA_963577225.1 Dehalococcoidia bacterium
GGTATTTACCTCTGCGAGACGCTGGATCTGGATTTCTTGAGCGGGGAAGCCTAGAAAGAACGCCGCGACGCGCTGAAAACGTGTACTCGTCGCTATAGCAATGTCTTCAGCTTCCTCGATGTCGGCCGCGGTCAACTGAACAACCAGAGAAAATCCCGTGGGTCGTTCCGTCCCCATCTCATCAGGCTCATAGCGGGCCATCCAGTAGCCGCGCTCGATCCCCCAGGAACTCGGATTTGGAACTGCCCCGCGCGCTCTTTTCGGCGCAGCCACGCGCAACGGGACGGTGCACTCCACCACAAAGATCGACGCCGTCAGCGCACTCGGATTAATAGATATTCATGCCCACCAGATAATTAATAATAGATAGATCGCAGCCATTTCGCACGACCCCCAATCCCCCCGACTGACCACGCCCGGCGGTTCCACCACCAACAACAACGTCTCCCGCTCCGACACCGGTCGGTGCTCCATCCCCATCGGCACGACGTAGAGATCGCCGGCCCCCAATCGCACCTCCCCGTCTCGCAGCTGCACCACCAACTCCTCCTCTAGCACGACGAACGTCTCGTCGGCCGTCGAGTGCTGGTGCCAGGTATACTCCCTCTGCACCCGCGCGACTTTGAACTCCTGACCGTTCGCGCTGGCGACCGTTTCCGGCGCCCAGTGCTCCGCCAGCCCCGCGCAACGCTCGACCAGGTTCACGACGTCCGGCATCGACTGCCCCATCTCTCGATTCGCGACGATCCAATACGCTCAAACCATGATCTCATCAAGGCGCAACGGCGTCCTGCTGACCGTCTCCACGGCCTTGTTGCTGGTCTTCGCCGCGGCCTCCCTCAGCGTGCCTCCACCGCTCCAGGCCCAGTCGGAAGCGCTGGTCCTGCATTTGGGCTGGACCAACGTCACCTACGACGGCGAGATCCTGCCCGTCGACCAAGCCCTGGGCGCCGCCGCCGGCGCGATCGAGGTGATCTGGCGCTGGGACGCCGTCGACCAGGCGTGGTCGGGCTGGATCCCGTCCATTCCGGCCCTCTCCGCGCTGACGACGCTCGCGACCGGCGATGTGCTCTGGGTGCGCGCCAGCCTCGCGATCGATTGGATCCCCTCGCGCGGCGTGCTCTTCGAGCGCGCCCGGATCCGCGTCAACGACGCTCAGGCCATCGATGTCGAGATCGCCGACACCGCCAGTCGCCGCAGTCGGGGCCTCATGTTCCGCCAGTCGTTGCCCGCCGAGGAGGGCATGATTTTCCTCTTCGCGGCGGACAGCAGCGGCGGCTTCTGGATGAAGGACACCTTTGTCCCGCTCAGCATCGCCTACATCGACTCGGCCGGCGTGATCATCACGATCCGCGACATGGAGCCGCTGAGCACCGCCATCGTCTCGCCGTCCGGCCCCTACCGCTGGGCGCTGGAAATGAATCAGGGCTGGTTCGCGGCCAGCGGCGTCGAGGTCGGCGACAGCGTTCGCTTCACGGGGCAGTAGCGTTCCCGCGACCGCTTCGGTGCGTTGCTCGCGGGACACCAGATCCAAGCCGTCGCTCTACACCCAACGCACACGCGGACCCCACGCCCCACTTGCCCCCCAGCTATGCTCCCGCGATCGACAAATAGAAGATTGTGGTGTGGCGTAGCCGGGCGATGTCGACGCCATCCGCGCCGCGCAGCAGGCAGTCGAAGCGAACGAGGTGGCGGCCGTTGCGCTCAAAGACGTCGATGCAGCGCGCGCCGACGGTGACCGGCTCTCCCGCGTAGGACGGTGACAGGTACTGCACCCGGCTGTCCGTGTGGATCGACTGCGGCATCGAGAAGTTGTGGCGCATGATCTGCTCCGCCCGCGCCGCGATCCAGGCCGGGTGCAGCCGAGGCCCGTCGCCCACGAAGCGCGGGTCGTCCAGCCGATGACTGAGCGACGAGTAGGTGATCAAGTCTTCGATGGAAGCCGGCACCACTTCCGAGACCCACTCTTGGCCCACGAGTTCCGGGTCCAGCACTAGGTCCGGCTTTGGCTCTGGCGGCCCGCCCGGCGTCATGTTGCTGGGCGTCGTGAACTCGTCGACCCAAGGGCCGTCGCCTAGCCCGACACGCCCCACGACGCACTCGACGCCGTCCTGATTCGACATGGTGTGCGCGAATGATCCGTCGTCGGAGCCTTCGAGCCGGATTGCCACCTGGTCGTCTGGGTAGATCGGGCGTCGGAAGCGGAACTCGGCCCAGCCGTGCCCCAGCCAGTCCTCGCCGAGCGCGTCCAGGATGGCAGGCGTCGACCAGCCCCAAAGCGTGACGCCACCCACCAGCGGTCCGTCGAAGCCGAAGCGCTTGGCGACCGCCGTCGAATGGATTGGGTTGCTGATCGTGTCGCTGTCCTCGTTGTCGAGGAAGGCCACCATCGATCGTTCCACCAGGCGCGGCTCAGGCATCGCGGACTCCCATCCCCATGGCGACGCTACGTAGAGCGTCCCGCCCGGTCAACGCGCCCTGACTAGCCTTGGTCGAGCGTCTCTCGTTAGTGCCCGCGCAGCTTGCTCAGCAGCGTCTTGGCACCCTCGATCGCCGTGTGCACGCCGGAGCCCTCCGACGACAGGTCGCGCAGCATCACAACGAGGTCGTGCTTCTTGCCGCGTTGGTCGACGACGAAGGCCGGCAACACCGCTACCGGCTCAAAGCCCAACCCGCGGAAGACCGCCTGCGCCGTTTCCTGGCTCTCCACCATCTGCGCCGTCAGCAGTTCCAGCTCCAGCTCTTTGGCCAGCGTGAAGACCTCCTGGGCCAGAATGCCGCCCAGTCCCTGCCCTCGCTGCGATGGCGCGATCACGATTCGGATCTCGCCGCGATGCTCGGTCCAAGTCGACTGGCTGTGCTCCAGCGACGCCTCGCCCACGATCTTGCCGTCGCGATAGGCCAGCACGGTCAGCCCTTGGCCCCGGCGCACCTGCCGGATCCACTCCTCAACGACCTGTTCGTCGGTGATGTCGCGTTGCTCGAACAGCAGATCGTCCAGCGGCAGAGCGCGCGCGAAATGCAGGAACTGCACCTCATCGCGCACGCTCATCAAGCGCAGATCCACCGAGCTACCGTCGCGCAGCTCTCGCTCCTGCGGATAGCGGGCGATCAGTTCCTCACTGCGCCGCACTCGGTCGACTATCGATGCCATACGCTTTCGCCTCGCTGGCCCGCGCGATCGTTCACGAGCGAACGGCGCGCCCGCCGACCGTACCCCCAAACCTGCGCCTGAGCGACCGTTCTTGTAACCGGAACCTCAGCCGCACAGATCGTCAGGAGCCCCGATGCCTACTCTCGACAACCAAGTTGCTCTCGTCACAGGCGGTGGCCGCGGCATCGGCCGCGGCATCGTGCTGGAGCTGGCCCAGGAGGGCGCCGACATCGCGATCGGCGATATTGATCTCGCCAATGCCGAGCAAACGGCCGGCGACGTGCGCGATCTGGGCCGCAGCTGTTCTGTCGTCGAACTTGACGTAACGAATGAAGACCAGGCAGCGGCCGCCATCGCCAAGGTGGTCGCCGAGCACGGTCGCCTCGACGCGCTCGTCAACAATGCCGGCGTCGTGGGCAAGAACGTCGGCGGCGTTTCCATCGAGCTGACCGACTGGGATGCCTGCTACGAGGTCAACCTCAAGGGGATCTGGATCATGTCGCGTGCCGTTGTCGATCAGTTCCGCACGGCGGGCGGTGGCAAGATCGTCAACATCGCCTCCATCGCCGGACGACGCGGGGGAGCCGGGCTGGCCCACTACAACGCCTCCAAGGCGGGTGCGATCAGCGTCACCCAGTCGCTTGCGTCTGACTTGGGGGCGCTCAACATCAACGTCAACGCCGTCTGCCCCGGTTTGCTCTGGACCGACATGTGGCGCCAGCTCGAAGCCATGATCGGCGGCGACCCTGCCGACGAGGTCGTCGATCGACGCAAGTTCTTCGAGAGCTTCCTGGAGTCCAACTGTCCCCTCCAGCGCGAGCAGACCCCTGAGGACATCGGCATGGCCGTCGCTTTCCTAGCCTCGGACCGCGCCCGCAACATCACGGGCCAAGCGCTCAACGTCGACGGTGGGATCCAAATGAACTGAGGCCGGGGCGGCCGCCCCCTGCCCGTGCCCCTGCCGGCGGTGACGCCACCAGGGATGCCCTATCCGCCCAACACAGGCATAATCATCCGACACCAGCCGCGCTTCGGCGCAGGACAGGAGCCTCGCCATGACCGATGCCCCCCTCCTCTACGACGTCCAGGGCCACGTCGCCACCATCACCCTCAACCGCCCCGAGAAGATGAACGCCTTCAACGCAGAGATGCTCGATCTCTGGCAGGAGTCGATCCTCAGCGCCCACAGCGACGAGGGCGTCCGGGTCGTCATTGTCACCGGTACTGGCCGTGGGTTCTGCTCCGGCGCCGATGTCTCGTCCGAGGGTGCAGGCTCCGACGTGCTCGGTCGTGATCCCGCTGCCCCTGCCAACAACCGCAACAACCTGCGCAATAGCGTCCAGCGCGTCCCACGGGCTCTGCTGAACTTCGAGAAGCCGTACATCGCGGCCCTCAACGGAGCCGCCGTGGGCGCCGGCATGGACATGGCCAGCATGGCCGACCTTCGCATCGCCTCCGAAAACGCCAAGTTCGGCATGGCCTACGTCAGGATGGGCCTGATCCCCGGCGACGGCGGAGCCTACTTCCTGCCGCGCATCATCGGCATGGCCAAGGCGCTGGAACTGATGTGGACCGGGCGCATCTTCACCGCCCAGGAAGCGCTCGAGATGGGCTACGTCTCACGCGTCGTGCCCCAAGACGATCTCATGAGCGAGGTCAACGACCTCGCTCATGAGATCGCGAACAGCCCCGCCGTTTCGGTTCAACTGATCAAACGCCTCGCCTACCGCAGCGCCCAGGTTGGTATGCACGAAGCGCTGGAGATGGCCGAGCACGCCATGGTCATCACCCGCACGACCGAGGATGCCAAGGAAGGCCCTCGCGCCTTCACCGAAAAGCGCCCGCCCAACTTCCAGGGCCGCTAGACGTCAGACATTTCTCATGGCGAATGCGCCCCAACGTAACAAGCGGGTCATCTTCGTTGGTGCTGGAGTCGGAGCTGCTTTTGGCCTCCCGGCGACTCACGAGTTGCTCGATGCGGTCGCGCACGAAGGTCCAGGTGCTTCGGCGATCGCGGAAGAACTCGACGAGGCGTATCGATACTTTTATCCGGTTGAAAGCAGCGGAGCGCCGGGGTTCCGGCCGAATGTAGTTGACTTCTTCTCGCTCCTACAGGCTCACATCGATCTCGTCTACTCCGAAGGGGGACGCCTCCGGGCAGGAAGCGAGCTACCAGCGCGCGCTTTGGGGCTTCGCCTCCGTCGGGCGATCGCGAACGTCTTAGGCAGTCGGATCGGCTGGAAGAAACTCAAGAACAGACTCGCCGAGCGCAGTGAGGATCTGGATGAAATCCTCAAGCCAGGTAACATCGTTATCATGACGAATTGGGACGTGCTGCTTGAGCTCTATGCTTCGATCCACGGCATACGCATGCGCTTCCAATTGCCTGCGGCCTCGACCGATGACGTTACGCTTTTGAAGCTGCACGGCGGTATCGACTGGGGCTTCAGGAAAGACGTACGTCGGGCCAAAGGGAGTTCGCGCCATTGCGCGAACGCCTAGCACCGAACGCGAAGCGTCTTGCGCTGCGCTCGCCGAATGAGATCGTACGGTGGAGATCGGTGACGAGCTTGCTGAAGAGGGGACGTAGCGCCTCTAGGGGTTTCCACAGTCCGCTCATGATCACGATGTATCCGGGGAAGGCCGCGAAGCTGGGGGCGCTCCTTGAGATCTGGGACGACGCCTATCGAGCCATCTCGGGTGCGCAAGACTTGGCCTTTCTGGGGTATTCACTACCCCCCGATGACCTGCAGATCCGCTCATTGATCGTTTCGGGAATCCGACGGGGGCCGAAGGAGCCGGACCCGATTACCGTGAGAAATCCGTCTCCGGAAGTGCACTACCGTTTCAGGGAGCTCATAAGCCGGGAAGCGCGATCCGACTATACGGCGATCGTCGCGGGTGCGAGCTAGCCGCGCCTTCCGACCATTGATGACTGCCGCCAAGCAAATTGACCCAGGGCCGACCCCGCGCGATCCTATCTGCGACCAATCCCTGCACCCCGCCGGAGGATCCGCGTGGCCGAAATCGACGTCTGTCCCAT
>CAUYZA010000186.1:0-6179 GCA_963577225.1 Dehalococcoidia bacterium
CGCTGCTGGGCTGGCAGCGCCCCTGCTACCTGCTCGATGAGGGCTACGCCGACACCTTCCAGGAGTTGATGGACGAGACCGAGTGGGACAACTACGGGCACGCCAGCGGGAATCCCAGTTGCCAGCAGTGCATGGTCCACTCCGGGTTCGAGCCGACGGCGGTGATCGACGCGTCCACCAATCCCATCCGTGGGCTGCGCACGATGAAGAAGGCCTTGATCGGCTAAACCCGGCGCCGCAGCGGCATGCGAGACTGCCGACCATGCCAGTCTCCTCTCCTGCCCGCTTGAGCTGCCGTCCATGCTCGTGATCGTGACCGCGCTGCCGTGGGAGGCGGACCGCTTCGCGCGCCGTCTGCAGGGGCGTCGGCGCGATGACCTGGCGCAGGGCTGGGTTGTGAGCGGCGCACGGGGCGCGCTGGAGTATCGCGTCGTAGTGAGCGGGCCCGGGCCGGCGCGCGTACGAGAGGCCGCGGCGGGGCTGGCGACGTTGGATCCGCGGCCGACGGCAGTGGTCGCGACCGGGATCGCGGGCGGCCTGCTCGCGGGCCTGGGAGCAGGCTCGTTGGTGCTGGCCGATCAGTTACTGGCGTCGCTGGACGAACCGCCGCTGGAGCCGGAGGCGGACTTGTCGGCTTGGCTGGGCCGGGCGCTGGCTCACGGATCGATCCGCTATCGCTCGGGCGCGAATCTGAGCGTGGCGGCGGAACTGACGACCCCGGCTCAGAAAGAAGAGGCCGCCGACAGAGCCATCGTCGTGCAAATGGAGGACCACGTTTGGGCGGAGGCGGCGACCAAGGCCGGCTGGCCGTTCGCGTCGTTGCGCACCGTGCTGGATCCCCTCGATCGAGCCGTGCCGGACGAGGTCATAGGCTGGGACTGGCGCGGCCCGCGCGCGACGAAGATTGTCGCGGCGGTCCTGCGTCATCCCCAGCTTGCGCTCAGCCTGGCCCGTCTGGGCTGGGAACGGGCGCGGGCGCGGCGCTCGATCGATCGCGCGCTCGAGGCGATCGTCGTGGCCGGCGAGCCACCCGAGCGCGGAGACAGCAGATGACGCGCGCGCTGGTGACGGGCGCCTCTGGCTTCATCGGCGGGCACGTCGTGCGAGCACTGCTGACCGAAGGGGCGGAGGTGCGGGCCTTCGTACGCCCCGCCAGCGGCTCCGCAAGCGCTGCGCACACTCTTGAGGGACTGGACGTCGAGCGCTTCGAGGGGGACGTGACCGACGCGGATGCGGTCCGCTCCGCGATGGCGGATGTCGATGTCGTCTTCCACCTCGCCGCACGCTATGCGCTGCACAGGCGCGATAGCGATCTGACGAAAGCGGTCAACGTCGCGGGGACGCGGGTCGTGATGGAGGCGGCGCTCGCGGCGAGCGTAGAACGGGTCGTGTACACGTCGTCGGTGGCCGCCGTCGGGCTCCCAACTGAGGACGGGACGCCGGCCGACGAGTCGGTCTGGGCGGATCCGTGTGAGGCGGCCGGTCCCTATGAGGCGTCCAAGTACGCCAGTGAGCGGTTGGTGCAGCGCATGGTGGCGCAGCAGGAGTTGCCGGCGGTCGTGGTCAATCCCTCCGCGCCGATCGGTCCGCTCGACTTCAAGCCGACGCCCTCCGGCCAGCTGATCGTGGACGCCGCGAATGGGGCGCTGCCCGCCTATCTCGCCTCGGCTGGGTTAAACATCGTGCATGTCTCCGATGTCGCGGCCGGTCACGTACTGGCTTGGCGTCGGGGCGAAGTGGGTCAGCGCTACATCCTGGGCAACCTGCAAGGAAATCTGACGCTGCGCGAGATCGCCGATCGGGCGGCGAAGGTGGCCGGGCGGCGCGGTCCCCGTCGATCGATCCCGTATGCCGTCGCGATGGCATACGCGCAGGCCGACGAGCGGGTCCTGTATCGCTTCAGAGGAGGGGTTGTGCACGCGCCGATCGCGGGCGTGCGGCTGGCGCGCCATCGCATGTGGTTCGACTGCCGGCGCGCTGTTGATCAGCTGGGGCTACCGCAGACGCCGCTCAACGACGCCTTCGCGGACGCGGTGCGTTTCTTCGTCGAGCAAAGGCGGGTGCGCCCCGTCGAGAACCGCTGATCACTGCCGCGACACGGAGACTTTGACGCAGTCACGGGTGGGCCGTAGGTTCGGCCCTAGCGACGGTCACGAGCAGCGGTCAGCGGGGAGAACGAGATGGCGGCAGATCCCGTCGACGGGACGACGCTGACGAACCGGCTTCTGGCCAAGCTGTACTTGGGCCAGCATCGACACCGGCACGGAGCGATCGTCGATCTGATCGGCCTGGGAATGCCGCGCTCCGAGGTGGCGGTGGTACTGGATCTGTCCGAAGACGAAGTCCAAACGGTGTTAGACGAAGCCGCCGAACTCGCCAGCCGCGCGATCGGGCGCCCACCCGCGGCCGGGCGCCCCTCTGGCTAGTTCCCGGCCGTGCGGTTAGCGTGTCGCGTCGGCGTAGCGCGAGCTGGGCTCATGGCGCAATCGCACCCGACCCGCGGCGGCCCGAAGGCCTTCAAGGCTGCCCGTCAGCGCGCTCAGCTCCGCCCCAGAGAGCTCGTCCAGGACCTCGCCCACAAAGGCGTTGCCGAGGTCGGCGGCGTCGCCGAGCACCCGTTCCCCGGCGTCTTCGAGGAAGTTGCAGGACACACGGCGGTCATGGGGGTGGGGGTCGCGGCGAACGAGGCTGAGGTCGACAAGGCGGTCGATCAAGCCGGTGACGGCGGAGGGCGTGACGCTGAGATAGCTCGCGATTTCGCCGGTTGAGGAGCCGGGCGACTCACGCAGCTGAACGAGCACTCGCAAAAGCGGCAGCGTGATGCGGGATTTGCCCCAGATGTCGAAGCGGAGCGGATCCACGATCGCCAGCGCGTTCCAGTACGCCGCGAGCGCGCGTTGGGTGTCTTGAGTCGCCACGGATCCCCCCCCCAGAAGTCCATCCGTCAACGCGAATACGATTCTAATGCCAACTCGCGGACGTTCGCCGAGATATTTATGTCGCTGACGATAGGCACCGCGCTAATCGGGCGCGGTCTCCACGGACGCCGCCTCAATCGCGGGAGCATCGAGCACTTCCCGCACCTTGCGCGCGATGTCGGCGTGGCCAACTGGCTTCTTCAAATAGGCGGCGCCGGGGCCTTGGGAGTCCAGCTCGACGGGCTCATTGTCGACGTAGCCCGAGGTGAAGAGGACCCGCAGCGAGGGGTCGATCTCACGCATCCGTCTGGCCAGTTCGGGACCGCGCATGCCGGGCATGACGATGTCGGTGAAGAGCAGATCGACGTCGAACCCCTCGCGGGCGATGAGATCCAGCGCGTCCTGCCCAGAGACCACGGTGCACACCTGGTAGCCGCAGTGCAACAGCACGCGCTCGACAATGCCACGGACCGCGTCTTCATCTTCGACAAGCAGGATCCGCTCGGTACCACGGGGGAGTTGGGCCGGTTCGTCGGGGCGAGCATCGTCGCCGGGCGGTTGTGCGGCGGGGAAGTAGCCGCGGAAAACCGCGCCCTGACCCGGTTCGCTGTCCAGTTCGATCGCCCCGTCGCTCTGATTGACGATGCCGTAGACGGTGGCCAGACCCAAGCCCGTCCCTTCCCCCACATCCTTCGTCGTGAAGAAGGGTCAAACACACGCTCGCGCGTCTCGGCGTCCATGCCATGCCCTTGGTCGCTCACAGCCAGCATGACGCAGAGCCCGGTCAAGCCGGCCGGCGATTCAACCGCCTCCCCGGACCGTGATCGTGCCGCCGTTCGCCATGGCATCGCGGGCGTTAACGACGAGGTTCATGATGACCTGCTCGATCTGACCCGGATCCGCCTACACCGTGCAGCCGATCGGATTGAGATCGGTCTCGATCTGGACGTCTTCCTCGATGATGCGACGCAACATGGGCTCGAGTTCGGCCACGACCTCGGCAAGATTGACGATCTCGGGCTCCAAGACCTGCCGCCGGCTGAAAGCCAGGAGCTGCCGGGGCAATGCCGCGGCGCTCTGCCCCGCTTGCTTGATCTCGCTGAGCGATTCGTAGAGCGGATCCGACTCTTCGACCGACAGCAGCGCGAGTTCGGTGTAGCCGGTAATGACCGAGAGCACGTTGTTAAAGTCGTGCGCGATTCCGCCGGCCAGCCGCTCGACCGCCTCCATCTTCTTTGCTTGGCGAAGCTGCGCCTCGAGACGCCGTTGCTCATGAACGTTGACGCAGACCCCGACGACGCCGGTGATCTCGCCGCGCGCGTCGCGCTTGGGCGTGTAGTGGTGGTCGAAGAGGAGGCCGCCCAGCTTAAACGTGTCCGACAGCTCTTCCCCGTCCAGCGCGCGCGCCACCGCCGTGCCCAGGGCGGCGGTGGCGGCTTCTAAGGCCGACGCGCCGACACGCAGGTCGGGAGCGAAGTCGATCTCTTCGAGTCCCTTGCCGTCGGTCATGGTGAAGACGCCGTCGGCGTCCGTGGCGAAGATGATCACGGGCGCCGTGCGGACAAGCGAGCGCAGCTGTTGCTCGCTGGCCTGGAGCGCTTCGATCGTTCGCTGCCGCTCGGTGATGTCCTGCACGACCCCGGCGACACGGGTGACCGAGCCCTGCTCGTCGGCGATCCGTTCCGAGCGCAGCGCGACGTGCCGGACCTCCCCGTTTGGCTGCAGAATGCGGCGTTCCAGGTAACTCGGTTGCCCGGCGCGTCCACCGGCGACGAACGACTCGCGCACGCTGTCGAGATCGTCGGGGTGGACGCGGCCCCAGAAGTCCTCGGCCGTCAGAGGCTCGCCCTCACCGTCTGGCCGGAGTCCAAAGATGTGACGCGCCTGGTCTGACGCGGTCAGGCCAAGTGTGGTGGTATCAACCTCCCAGGAGCCAAGCTGGCCCGCCTCCTGGGCACGTTGCAGGGAGGCACGGCTGCGGGCAAGCTCCTGCTGTTGGCGCTCGCGTTCCGTGGTATCGAAGCCCAGCCCAACGACGACGATGATGTCACCACCCTGCCGCTGCGGGACATAGCGCACGTCCATTGTGAGTCCATTCTCATGCCAGACCTGATGGACATCGTGCCCCTGCATGGCGCGCTCATACCCGTCACGCAGCTCCGCCTTCATGCGCGGTGCTGCCTCAATCGGCTGGGCCGCGAGGAATGCGCTATCGATGCCGATCCAGTCCAAGACGCGCCCTTCCGCGAAGATGACGCGGCCGTCCGCGTCGAAGATGAACACCATCATGGGCAGGGGCGCGAGGGCGGTCCGCAATTGGGCCTCACCTCGCGCGAGCACAGCCCGCGCCTGCTCGGCAACCTGCTCCGCGAACTTCGCTGTCGTAACGTCGCGCGCGATGCTGACGATCGTCGGTGGCCGTCCCGATGCGTCGTTCACGCGGCGGCCAGCGACATCGAGCCAGATGATCGTGCCGTCTTTGCGGCGCGCCTCGAACTCCAATGAGCCGGCCTCGCCGGCGGACTGAAGCCAGCCGGTGACGGCGCCCCGGCCGGATTGCGTCTGGTCCGCCGCGAGATCCGCGAAGGGCAGGGACCGCAGGTCCGCGGCGCTGTAGCCGAGCAGCGTTTGACTCGCGCTATTGGCGAAGAGGATGCGTCCGCTGAGGTCGAGTTCGAAGATGAGATCCGTCGCGTTGGTCACAAGGCTGCGGTATCGCCGCTCCGAACGCTGGAGGGCTCCCTCGATCTCCAGCTGTGGCGAAATATCGCGATGACTGGAGAGGCGCTGCCCATCGCGAAGCTCGGCGAAGACCGACTCCAACTCCATGATCTCGCCATCCTTGCCGATCACACGATGCTCAATGTGTGCCGGCCGACCGGCGCGCGCGGCACGAACACGCGGGCCAACCTGCGCGGGATCCGTTTCCATGTCCGGCAGGTGGCGGCCGATCAGCTCGCTGCGGTCATAGCCGAAGAGTTCGCAGGCGCTCGAGCTGGCATCGACAATGTCATCGTTCTCGTCGGTGACGAGGATTGATTCGGCCGTCTCGTCGACGAGCGGAAGCGGCGCGGGCGCCGGCCGATCCGGCGCGACTCCGAACATCTCGTCGTCGACGATCCCGATCGACTCGGCCGCCTCATTGACGACCACGCGCATCGGGCCTCGCTCTCCGCGCTAACGTCGTGAGCGATGCCCTGGAGACCACGTCCCGTCCCGTCCGCGTCGTGGAGGCGATGCGTACGCAGCTGAACCGTGAGC
>CAUYZA010000187.1:0-6173 GCA_963577225.1 Dehalococcoidia bacterium
TCGCTCCTTTGAACTGGATCCGCGTAACGTCGAATGGAAGCCGGGCCTGAATGGCTGAACGAATTCGCGTGGATGCCAGGAGAGAGTCTACCGGCTAGGCTCCGCCACGAAACTCGCTTGCACGGGTAGGACCTGAACGGAGCGCAACATGGCGGCGACGATGGAACTGGGCGTGGTCTTTCCGCAGAACGAGATCGGCACCGATCCGGTCGCGGTCAAGGATTACGCCCAAGCCGCCGAGCAACTCGGCTTCACCCACCTCGTCATATACGACCACGTGCTGGGGGCCGATCGCGACCGGCCAGGCGGCTTCAGCGGTCCCTACGACAAGGACACGCCGTTCCACGAGCCGTTCGTGACGTTTGGCTACCTCGCCGCTCACACCTCCACGATCCAGTTCGTAACCTGCGTCATCATCCTGCCGCAGCGGCAGACCGCCCTCGCCGCCAAGCAGGCGGCCCAAGTCGATCTGCTCTCCGGCGGGCGGCTAACGCTGGGCGTCGGCACCGGCTGGAACGCCATCGAATACGAGGCGCTGAACGAGAACTTCCACAACCGCGGCAAGCGCCAGGAGGAGCAAGTGGCGCTGATGCGCGAGCTGTGGACGAAAGACGTGATCGACTTCGAGGGCCACTGGCATCGCGTCAACAAGGCTGGCATCAACCCGCGCCCCGCGCGCCCGATCCCGATCTGGTTCGGCGGCAGTCACCCGGCCGTGCTGGAACGCGCGGCGCGCATCGGTGACGGCTGGATGCCCGTCATGCCGCCCAACGACGACGCCACACAAGCGATGGAGACGCTGCGAAGCCACCGCTCCGAGAACGGCAAAGATATGGCTGACTTTGGGGTGCAGGCGCAGGCACAGATCCGCGGCGGCAATCCCGACCTCTGGCGGACGCACGCCGAGACCTGGCGCGAGATGGGCGCCACGCACCTCGCGATCGCCACGATGGGCGCGGGTCTGGAATCGCCGCAGGATCACATCGACGCGATCCGCGGCTACAAGGAAGCCCTGGGCTAGTGGCCCGGGCTACCGACGCCCGGCTAATGGCGGGGCTTGCGGATCGGTTTACCGGACCGGGCCTCCAGCAAGGGCTTAGCTCCAGTCAGCAAGCGACGCTCATGCTGGCCGCAAAGCGCTTGGACCGAACTAGTGCCCGATCTGGCCTTGAACTTTCCAAGGCCAGTAGGTCGCAGCGGCTGCCATGGTCCGTGCGCGCGATGCAGCGCATCATCTCAGTCCCGCCCCTCACGGACGACGGCCAGATCCTCGTCGGCGAGCAGGCGTCAGTTCTTTTTGCCCGCAAACGGGATCTGGTACCAGGCCTTCATCGGTCCCTTGTTCTTGAACGGGTTGAGCCACTCCCAGCCCGCCATCTGGGGACGTTCCGTATCGGCCGACTTGCCCAGCTTAAAGACCATCGACTTCTGGCCCGTCCGGTAGAAGCAGAAGACCTTGCCGTTCACGGTCAGGGCTTCAGAGCTCATCATCTTGCCGGGCTCGACGTCGGCGGCGACGAATGCGTCGACGATCTCGTCGTAGCAAGACTCTTCACGACTCATCGGCAGCTCTCCATCGACGGCTATCCGGCACCCGCGATGCCGTCGGCTTAGACGCAGCGACAGGCGTTCGAACCTAGCGCCGCCGACGATTAATTCCCCTCCAGACCGTCCCAGTTCGGCACGGGCGAATCACGGAAAAGCGCGCGGCGCACCCGACGCGCCCAGTCAGGAGTGGATCATGGCGGACCTTGGCGGACGAACCGCGCTCGTCACCGCTCAACGGATCTACGTCAATGGTGGCGGCTTCTAGCCAGCGCTAGCCCGCGCCGTTCGCAGCGATCAGCTCGTCCAACGAGCGCCATTCGCGGCCCAACGACTCCGCCACCCCCTGGTGGGTAATGACGCCGCGGTAGGCGTTGACTGCCCGATGCAGCTCCGGGTGGCGAGCGACCGCTTCTTCGAAGCCGTAGTTGGCCACGGTCAGGATGAAGGGCAGCGTGCGAATCGTCAGCGCGCTCGACGAGGTGCGCGGCACGGACCCGGGCATGTTCGGCACGGCGTAGTGAACGACCCCCTCCTCAACGTAGATCGGGTTGAGATGATCGGTCGGGCGGGTCGTCTCGACGCAGCCCCCCTGGTCGACGGCGACATCGACGATCACTGCGCCGGGGCCCATGGAGCGCACCATCTCCCGCGTGATGACGACCGGCGCGCGGCGACCCTCGACCAATACCGCGCCGACCAGGACGTCGGCTCCCTTGACGACCCGCTCCAGCGCGCGCGGGCTGGAGAGCAACGTCTCGATTCGCCCCTGGTAGTGCTCCTCCAGAACGCGTAGTTGGTCCTCCGCGATCGAAGCCACGGTGACCCGCGCGCCCGCCCCCACCGCCGCCCGCACCGCATTCGATCCGACATTACCCGAGCCCACAATCACGACGTGCGCCGGCGGCACGCCCGGTAGTCCGCCCAAGAGCAGTCCACGGCCCGGTCCGGGCCGCTTGAGATGATGGCCCGCGATCTCGACGGCCATGCGGCCGGCGATCTCCGACATCGGCGCCAGGAGCGGCAGGAAGCCGTCGTCCCGGCGCACGGTTTCATAGCCGATCGCGATGCAGCGCGAGCGCAGAACGGCGTCGGTTACATGCGGCTCGGCCGCGAGGTGCAAGTAGGTGAAGAGCAGCTGGCCCTCCCGTAGCAGCTCGTATTCGGAGGGCTGTGGTTCCTTGACCTCGCAGACCAACTCGACCTGGGCGTAGACCTCCTCGGGCGTTTCGACGAGCTCGGCGCCGGCCTCGCGATACTGATCATCGCTGTAGTTCGATCCCACGCCGGCGCCGGTCTCGACGATCACCTCGTGGCCCGCCTGCGTGATCTCGGCAACGCCGTCCGGCGTCAGCGCGACCCGGTATTCCTCCAGCTTGGTCTCTTTCACAGTCCCAACGTGCATGAGGCCCCCTCCACTACGGTCTGGTCATCCTGCTTCAGCGTATCGCGTGCTTCGTCGCGAGGTAGGTGGTGGTACGGGCTTTGGGTCGATCCGATTTTCAATGCCGCGCTTCGCGCAGGACGCGCTCGGCCTCCGCGACGGCGTCCTGCGCGCTACCGTTGCCGGCGGTGGACGCGTTGAGCTGGCCGGGCAAAGCGCGCAGTGCGGCGTCTCGACGTTGCTCCAGCGCCTCATACGCGGCGATGAGATCGGCGATCTGTCCGCGCAGCCGTTCGATGTTCCCGGTGACCGTGGCGATCGCATCTTCGCTGGCGCGCGTCGCGCGAAGCCGACGCAGATCGACGCGACGCGCCTGCAGGTTCGCGCGCAACTCCCGCACCCGCGTGCGCAGCAGTTCGCGCTCGGCTTCGAACTGGTCAGCCAGGTGCTGACGCGGCGTACGCCCGGCCGCTTGCGCGGCGCGTAGCGCCTCCGGCTCCAGCCAAGGGTCAGGGCGGCTCTCTGGAGCCTGATCAGCGCCTCCGTCATGCGACATGCGATCAGCTCCCCTGCACGACGAGGCTGGTGTGGTGCAGGATCATCTTCCAACCGCCGCGCTCGTGCACGAACGCGTTCGTGGTGGCGATTGGGCTGCCGGCGACAAACTCGCGGCCGGAGACGATCGCGGTGCCGTCGAGCACTGTCGCTCGGCGAGCCGCGCTGACGATCTTCGGCTGCTGTTCGTTGCCCAGGATGGAACGCCAGGACTCCATCACGGCATCACGACCTTCGAGCGGATTCCAGCCGGGATGGACACAGGTAACGTCGGAGCGCGACGACCAGACCTGTTCCATCGCAGCCAAGTCTTTGCTGTTGAAGGCCGCATAAAACGCGGCGTTGCACGCAAGCACCGCAGCTTCGACCTCGCCCGGTGATGCATCGTCTTGCGCCCGGTCGGCGGCCGCCTCGTCTGGTAATCGGTCCCCGGTCGACTCGGCCACGCGGCACCCCCGGCCGCATTCTAGCGGCGATCTAATGCGGGCGAGCAATGGCGCTTCTGCTCTTTCCCACAAGCACGCGGTGACTAACCATGTCGGGACGATGCCAATCATCATCGGGGTCACGGGATCAATCGCGGCCGGCAAGAGCCTGCTCTGCCGGTATCTCGTCGAGCGCCACGGCGCCGTCCACGCCGACGCCGACACGATGGTGCATCGCATGTACGACCCCGGCAAGCCTGCCTTCGACCGCATCGTCTCCAGCTTCGGCGATGACGTGGTGGGCGCCGACGGCCTGATCGATCGACGGGTGCTGGGCGGCAAGGTCTTCGGCGATGCCGACAAAATGGCGGCGCTGCGCGTCGCGATCGGGGACATCCCGGCCGAACTCTTCGAGCTGATGGCGCACTGGCGCGAAACGCTGGCCGACGACCGTGTCGCAGTGCTGGAGGCCGTCAATCTCTTCGAAGGGGAATACATGCGACGCATCGATGTCGGCTGGCTCGCAGCCGTGGACGACTCGACGGCAGTGACCCGTTTGATGGCCCGCAACAACTTTAGCCGCGAGCAGGCCGAACAACGACTGGCGTCGGCGCGTCCCTGGCAGACGCGCGCAACCGCCGCAGATCACGTCTTTCACAACGACGCGACGGAGGACGTACTGCGCAGCGAGGTCGATCAGGTGTTCCGTGAGACCGCGGACGCGGCCCGCGCCGGCAGCCTCCGCCCCGCGCGCTGGCAGGCGTGGCGCCGCACGCAACCGGCGCCCAAGAACGACGACCTACCGCCGGACGAACGCGCCTAGCACCGCTCGTCTGCGCCCAGTCCTCGGACTGTCTATGCGGCTAGGAATGCGGGCCGCGTGCTCGCGATCCTCGTGCGGCGCGCTGCCGCGGCACCCGCCGTGACGACGCTCCAAAGGCGCCGGCCAGTCGCTCCCAGGCATCGCCCGAGTAGCTCATAAGAAGCAGCGCGATCACGCTGGCGCTCCAAGTGCGGTCCGGCGCGCCAATGTCGTCCAGCGCGGCGTCGTAGGGATCCGTCGTCAGCATGCCGACATCGAAGTGCAGGATACTGACCAGCGTCAGCAACAGCAGCGAAACCAGCGCCACGGGGTGCGCCAGGAAGTGCGACCAGGCCCGCCAGAGCACCGCGATGAACACGAGCGGAATGAAGAAAGCGACGTAGTCGGCGGCGGACATCGTCACCTCCCCACCCAGCCTCGCTCCGCTGACGGTTCCGCAAAGTCAGCCGCGAATCGCAGCGGCCCACTCAGCATACCGCCACTTCCGGGCAGGACCGCCCGGATTCGGCCCGATCAGCCGCAGTCCAGATCCGAGACGCCCGCGCTTGGCCTAGGAAACCGAACGGACCGGGAAGCTCGTAGGTCATGCGATGGACGAGCGGACCGCCGATCTACGCCACTCAGCTCTGATTCGCTGGATCGCCCAACGGTCAGAAGCCCTACCTCAGAGGTGGCGGTGAACGAGGCGAGCCCGCACAGGCCGCGGTAGAGGACGTGGGAAATGCGCAAGAAGAGCTGGGGGATCGGGGCGCTGGCGCTGAGCGGGGCGATCGTTCTCGCCGCCTGTGGCGGTGGCGGCTCCGCCGATGTAGACCCAGGCGGTCAGGGCACCACCGTCGTCAACGACAGCGGCGAAGAACGCCAGGATCGCGCAAACTCCCGCTCGGGCGACTCGAGCGGGGTGATCGTCGAGGAGTTGGTCGACCAGAGTCCGCCGCCGCAGGTCGGCGACGCCGATCGCGCGCTGTTCCTGCCCGTGGAGGCGACGGTGACGGAGTTCGGCGACGAAATCATCCGCAGCGAGATCCGGCCCTTCTACGGACGACGTTGGCGCATCGACTGGGGAGTTCGTCTGGTCGAGTTCATCGAACTGACGCCGGGCGGGCCGCCTCGCGACGGCATCCCATCGATCGATCAGCCACGCTTCTTCAGCACGGCCGACGCGCTGGCCAGCGCGAAGGCCAGCAGCCCGGTGATCCAGTTCGAGGTCAATGGCGACGTGCGGGCCTACCCGCTCGACATCCTGATCTGGCACGAGATCGTGAACGATGTCGTGGGCGGAATCCCGGTCGCCGTGACCTATTGCCCGCTCTGCAACACCGCGATCGCCTACGACCGGCGCGTGGAGGGCAAGACCTTCGAGTTCGGCGTCTCTGGGCTGCTGCGCAACAGCGACCTGGTCATGTACGACCGCAGCACGGAGAGTCTCTGGCAGCAGATC
>CAUYZA010000188.1:0-6053 GCA_963577225.1 Dehalococcoidia bacterium
ACGCGAGATCACTTCGAAGCTGACCGCGCTGCTGACAGCCGAGCGCGAGGCCGATGCCGGCTTTCCCGTCAACTCCCTGATCATGGTGCTGAAACCTGATCATGCGACGTTCTTCATCAACGGGCGTTCTATCGGGCGGACGGTGGGCGTGGAGGTGCGCGTGAAGTTCGAGATCGACTCGGATCGACGCATCGATCTGGCCGTCGACCGGGTCAAGCTCGGCGCGCTGCCGGGGATCCCGTTCTCTAAGCAGTTGGCGGACCTCGTCTTCGAATCGACCGCGCTGGACGAGGAGTTCGAGCAAGCCCTACCGGAAGGGGTGCGCGATGTATCGATCGAAGAGGGACGGATCGTGATCCTGCTGGACTCCACGCGCTGAGCTCTGACATCGGGCAAACCGGCGCGTGCGACTGCGGCGGTTGCGCGGGACGCGCGCTGTATGCTGCGCCGGTAATGGATGACCACCCCACCCCGAGCAACGATCGATCCTGCGACGAAGAGTCGTCGCCGGTCGAATCGAACTCGGAACTCAGCCTGACCCCCTCGCGCGTCGACGAGCCCGCGCTGGAGGGCGAACTGGTACGCCGCTCTCCCGCCGGCTTGCTGCCGGCCTTGCGGGCCGACCTCGCCCCACTCGTCCCACCCATCCGCCGCGCGGCCACGGTCGTGGCGATCGCCGCTCTGACCGACTGGGCGCTACGCAGGGGCAGCCGCCGCTTGCTGCGAGAGGGAATGGGGCGGCTCTCACGCGAGGCTGCACCGACGATACGGCGTCCGGCCTCTGCCACGGTCAACCGGTCCGAGACCGTGATCGTGGAGCGGTTGATCATCCACCGCAGCGGCTAGCGATGCGCGTCGCTCTGGCCTTGATTGGCCTGCTCAGCGCCAGGCTCGCCACGAGCGCGGCCGGCGCCCAAACTCCCCTGCCCGATCTGGTGGTTTCCGAAGTACTGCCCAATGCCGGTCAGGGCAACCGGGGCGCCGCCTTCGAATGGGTTGAGATCGGAAATCGCTCGGGGAGCGCTA
The DNA here is from genome assembly GCA_963577225.1 of Dehalococcoidia bacterium. Classification (GTDB taxonomy): domain Bacteria; phylum Chloroflexota; class Dehalococcoidia; order Bin125; family Bin125; genus JAPUIR01. The sequence continues at coordinate 1,027 of CAUYZA010000188.1, forward strand.
TCTCGCTCGACGGATGGGCGCTGGAGGACAACAACGCGCGCGACGCCTTGCCGGCAATCAGCGTGCCCGCCGGTGGGTTCGTCTTGCTGGTCGGGTCGCAGGATGGCGCCGAAGCGCTGACAGCGGCGCTCACGGCTGCGGGAGTCGAGATCGGGCTGATTGGCGATGGCCGGATCGGGAATGGCCTCGCCAACACGGGCAACCACCTGCTGCTGATCGACCCAACCGGGGCGACCGTGGACGGCGTCTCCTGGGGGACGGATCGCAGCGTGACCGAATCAATGGCGCGCCCGGCGGGACTGTCGCACAGCCGCGGCCGATCCTTGGGCGCGCCCGTGATCGGCGCAGCGACGCCGGGCGTCCAAGCCCCAACCGCTACGACTGCGGAAACCGCCGCCGCCGAAGCTCCCGCCGACATCCGCATCACCGAGATCTTCGCCAACGCAGGAGCCGGACAGCGCGACGCAGCCTTTGAGTGGATCGAACTCCACAATCCCACGGACAAGGCCGTGAGCCTCGACGGATGGTTCATCGCCGACAACGGCGGATCGGACCGCCTGCCGGCGGCGGAGATCGCGGCAGGAGGCTACCTGGTCGTGGCCGGCAGCGTGGAAGCGGCGGGCGGCGAAGCCCTTGTGGTCGAGGACGGGCGGCTGGGCAACGGCGGCGATCTGATCGTGCTCATTGACCCCGCAGGCCGGGAGGTGGCGCGCGTCGACTTCAGCGGCCCACCCTTGCCCCGTCCAGAAGCCGGCGCCTCACTCGCGCTAGTCGACGGCCTCTGGATTCTCAACCTGGAACCCACACCGGGCGCCGCCGGAAGCACCGGCCTGCTCTCTCGCTTGAACAGCGACGGATCACTGAGCGACTCCGACGAGGGCGGCGAGCGCGGCGCCCCGGCGCGAGAAGAAGGTGAAGGCGGCATCTCGGCACTGGCAATCTTGGCGATTGGCCTCGCTCCCTTGCTGGCCTGGGCTGCCATCACGGTTTGGCGGCGCCGCGCGGCGCTGAAGCCGCAGCGATGAGCGGCCAGCTGCGGTTACAGGTCGCGCTGGCACGTGCGGGAGTCGCCTCGCGACGAGCGGCGGCTGAGACGATCGAGGCCGGGCGCGTGACGGTCAACGGCAGCGTCGTGCGGGAGCCGGGTCAGCGCGTGGCTGCAACGGATGAGATCCGCTTTGACGGCGAACTCTTGTCGATCGAACCGCTGCGTTACTACGCGCTGCACAAGCCGCGCGGCGTGCTCAGCTCCGCCTCCGATGATCGCGGCCGACCCATCGTCACCAAATACCTGCCCGATGACGCGGGGCGCTGCGTCCCCGTTGGCCGGCTCGATCTGGACAGCGAGGGCCTGCTGCTATTGAGCAACGACGGCCCTTTGATCGACCGGCTGTTGCACCCGCGCAGCGAGTTGCCGCGCGAATATCTGGTGGAATTGCGCGGGCGTCCGAGCGACGCAGCGCTCGATCGACTCTACGCGGGCGTGGAATTGGACGATGGCGCCGTCGTCTCGGGCAAGCCCAAACGGATCCGGCGGCCGGCCTCGAAGCCGGATCTGAGCTGGATTGGAATCACGGTGCGGGAGGGGCGTAAGCGCGAGGTGCGACGAATGTGCGAGGCGATCGGGCATCGCGTCGAGCGGTTGATCCGGGTGCGTTTCGGGCCGATCCGGCTGCGCGAGCTCGAAGAGGGATCGATCAGGCCGCTGACTGAACATGAGGTACGCCTGCTGTATCACCACGCCGGTCTGGGACTGGAGGGCGGCGACGCATGACTGCCCCAAGCGACCCGGTGCGCCGCTGTGGGAGTCGCTCCGCGTTCGTATACTGATCTCGATGACCGACGCCAAGACGCCTCAAGCCCGCTCTGATCCGGATGCGCACGCACCCGACCTGTCGCAAGTGATCGCGATCGACGGGCCAGTTGCATCGGGCAAGACGGTGGTGGGACGCGAGCTGGCGAAGCGGCTGGGCTGGGCGATGCTGGACACCGGCATCATGTACCGCGCGTTAACCTGGTACGCCCAGGAACGTCGCGTTGACCTCAGCGATCATGTGCGCCTGACCGCGCTCGCGAACGCCGTCAAGATCGAGGTGGGACCGCCGCCCAGCGGCAGCATCGAAACGGCGAGCATCGTGCTGGACGGCGACAACGCCACGCCACATCTGCGGGAGCCCGCTGTCGAAGCGGCAGTGTCGACGGTTGCCGCCGTGCCCGGCGTGCGCGAAGCCATGGTGACGGCACAACGCAAGCAGGCCCAACACGGGCGGCTGGTGATGGTGGGACGCGACATTGGCACCGTCGTCGTACCGCAAGCCCCGATCAAAGTCTTTCTAACCGCTTCGGCAGAGGTGCGGGCCCATCGGCGGGCGGAGGAGATGCGGCGACAGGGACGCCAGATCTCGGACGCGGATGTGCAAGACGAAATCGTGCGGCGCGACGGCCGCGACGCGAATCGGGACGCGTCGCCGCTGCGCCCGGCCGATGGATCAGTCGAGCTGAACACCACCGAATTGAGCCGGGAAGAGGTCGTGCAGACGGTCCTCGACCTCGTGCGCGCGCACGCGCCGGAACTGCTCTCGTGAAGCGTCTGAGCACGCTGCACTATCCGTTGACCCAATGGCTGACACGCCGTCTGTTCGGGGAGTCGACGCTCTTGGCGCGGGCTGGGCTACCCGGTATGCCACTGGCGTGGAAGCCGTGGTACTTCCTCTCCGGGGGTGCGATCCGCGTGTTCTTCGAGGTCGTCGCGCGCTGGGAGCGGGTCGGGATGGAGAACATCCCGGCGGAGGGCGGTTTCATTCTCGCTTCGAACCACGTCGCGTCGACGGATCCACCCATGTTGGCCGCCGCGATATTTCCGCGCTGGCCCAAGTTCATGGCCAAGCTGGAGCTGTTCCAGAAGCGCCCCCTCATCGGCATTCTCTTCGCCTGGGCGGGCGCCTTCCCGGTGCGCCGTTTCGACGCGGACCTGGCGGCGCTGCGCGAAGCGGAACGCCAACTCGCGGCGGGCGAGATCCTGGGCATGTTTCCCGAAGGCCATCGCTCGGACAACGCATCCCTGCTTGAGGCGTATCCGGGAACGGCGCTGATCGCGCTGCGCAGCGGCGCGCCGATCGTGCCGGTCGGCATCACCGGCAGCGAACAGTTCCGTCAGGGTTGGAGAGTGATCTTCCGCCGCCCGCGCATGCGCATGGTCTATGGCAAGCCGTTCGTACTGGAAGCCGAGACCGTACGGCGGGCCGATGTCGAAGCGGGCACAGAACGAATCATGCGAGAAATTGCTGCCTTGATTCCAGCCGAGTATCGTGGTGTCTACCGAGATCGCTTCCCGGATCTGTCGGCGCAGGCATCCGTCGACATCGGAACGAAGCGATCGGCAACGCCGAGCTAGACGGCCGGCCGAAAGGGGCTCTCCATGGAAATCCGCAAGTCCCGCGATATGGGCTTCTGCTTCGGGGTACGCCGCGCGGTGGACATGATGAAGGAAGCGGCGATGGAGGGTCGCAGCGTGCAAACGCTGGGACAGGTCGTCCACAACCCACAGGTCGTAGCCGAACTAGAAGACATCGGCATCGCGGTCAAAGAGGACCGCGACGCGCAAGGTGCCTCGACGGACACCGTGGCGATCACGGCGCACGGCGTCGGCGAGGAGACCGTCAGCACGATCGAGGGCCAGGGCTACCACGTGATCGACACGACCTGCCAGTTCGTCTCGCGCTCGCAGCGCGCGGCCAAACATCTGGCGGCGAAGGGCTTCGGCGTCGTCATCTTCGGCGACCCGGATCACCCTGAAGTGAAAGGCGTCCTGGGCTGGTGCCGCGGGCGCGGCTGGGTCGTTAAGGACGAATCGCTGGAAGAGCTACCCGACTATCTGCCCAGTAAGATCGGCGTCATCTCGCAAACAACGCACACACCCGAGCGCTTCGCCTCGTTCGTCTCAAAGCTGATGACGGCACGGATCGATCAGATCACCGAGCTCCGCGTCGTCAACGTGCTCTGCAACGCAACCACGTCGCAGCAGGCCGCAACCCGCGAGCTCGCTGAGGAGGTCGATATCATGATCGTGGTTGGCGGCTACAACAGCGCCAACACCAGCCACCTGGCCGAGCTTTCCGTCGCCAACGGGGTGGACACACATCACGTCGAAACGGCGGACCAACTTGAGCGCGACTGGTTCGCGGAACACGAGATCGTGGGCGTGACTGCTGGGGCTTCCACGCCCGACTCGTCGATCGACGCTGTGGTCTCCCGCATTGAAGCGATCGACCGCGATCTGCAGGCTGCCCGGGCCTAGCAACGCTCCCCACCATTCCTCCGCAGTGCATTAGGTAGGGGACCATGCCAAAGCCAGGAGATAGCGGCGAGATCTCGTTCGTCGAGGCGGACAGCCTCGCGGCCGAGGCCGGCCTTGCACCGGGCGATCGCGTGCTGAGCGCCAACGGCCGGCCGATCCGCGACCAGATCGACTATCGCTTCCTGGTCGCTGACGATGTGGTGGAACTCGAGGTCGAAGCTGACGGGGAACGTGGCATCGTCGAGTTCGAGAAGCACCCCGACGCCGGCCTGGGGATCGAGTTCAGCGACTCGGCCTTCGACGGAACGCGGATTTGCAACAACAAGTGCTTCTTCTGCTTCCTCAAGGGCCTGCCCAAGGGGCTACGCAAGACGCTCTACGTGAAGGACGACGACTACCGGCTGTCGTTCGAACACGGCAACTTCGTGACGCTGACCAACCTCTCGGCGGACGATTGGGCGCGGCTGCGTGAGCAGCGCCTGAGTCCGTTGCACGTCTCGGTCCATGCCACCAATCCAGCGCTCCGACGCTTGCTCTTGGGAAATCCGCGCGCGCCCGACATCCGCGCGCAGCTTCGCGACCTCGCCGAGTGGGGCATTGACGTGCACACACAGGTGGTGCTCTGCCCCGGCGTGAACGACGGCGCCGCTCTCGACGAGACCGTTGGTGAGCTGATCTCGCACGCCAACGTACTCAGCGTGGGCGTCGTGCCGGTGGGCGCGAGCGTCGA
>CAUYZA010000189.1:0-6045 GCA_963577225.1 Dehalococcoidia bacterium
CCCGCCCCCTACCCCACCAGCAACGCGGAGTCCGCCGCCTCCCGCGGCCGCTCCCGATCATCGCTCGTCACGAACTCCATGATCGCCCGCGCGATCCCGCGCGCGATCGCCTGTCTCGCGTCGTTGTCGCGCAGCGTCGCGACATCGCCCCGGTTCGACACGAACAGCAACTCCACCAGCGCGGCCGGCATCGCCGTCGACCGCGTTACCACCCGATCGGCGCCCGCCGGGAACGCAAAACGGTCCAGCGGGACGCCCGCCGCCACCACCCGCGCCCGCGTCAGCGTCGCCGGCGGCGCGAGCACGAACAGCGGCAGGCAGATCCCCAGCGCCTCGCTGAACTCGTGGCATTCGGCGTTCAGGATCCCGCGCGTCAGCACCGGATAGCCGTACGTCTGCAACTCCGCGATCACCCCCTGCAGCAACCGTGCCGACAGCCGGATGTTCGACAAGCTGTGCTCTCGATTCGGGTCGTACCAAACCTCCACCCCACGCTCGAACGGATTCGGCGAGCGGTTCGAATGGATCGACACATACACGTCGGCCCCGACCTGGTTCGCCAGATCGACGCGCGCCTGCAGATCGGTCCGGCTCTCCGCCAGTTCCGGGATCGCCTGCCCGTGCGGATAGAGCTGCGAGCGCTGGCCGTCGCGCCGCGTCAGCAGCACCTCGAACCCGTTCACGATCAGGATCTGTTCCACCCGCAGCGCGAAGTCCAAGTTCGACTCCCGCTCCACGACACCGCCCCCGATCGTGCCCGCGTCGTCGCCCCCGTGCCCGGGATCCAACACGACCAGGATCGACGGCCGGAGCGCCGAACCCGCCGCTAGGATATCCGTCAGGTCGTAGTCCGTCTGGTTTGAGCCGGGCTTGGACCTCTCGGCCTCGACCTCATCGGACTCCGCGCCGGAATCGGCCGCTCCCAGCCCATCGGCCGCATCGGCCGGGACTTCGACGGCAATCACTTCCGCTTCAGCGGTATCGGGATCGGTTGCTGCCGCCGGTTCGCCGTACAGCCCGGCCGGACTCGACGCCGCGGCCGCCGCTTCGTCACTGACCCTTGCCTCGGACCCAGTCTCAGCCTCGGCTGCTACTGGCTGCCGCTCAACAGGCGTTCCCTCCCCGGAGTTGCACGCCGCCAGGAGCAGCGCGAGCGTCAGCCCCACGACCATTCCCCAGACCGCCCGAGTCTCGCTCACTCGTCTGATCCTTGTACTGCTCCGCGTGCCGTTTCGACCGCCCATCGCTGCGCCGCCTCGCGCAGTCCCCGCACGGCATCCCGTTCAATCCAGCCGACCTCCCCCTCGATTCCCCGCTGCCGGTACACGATCGAGCCGACGTCCGTCGCCGGCAACACGACTCGGTAAAATCGCTCCTGCTTCAGGACGGCGCCCTCGGACCTGGTCGCGACGAACTGTTCTGCTACCCCGATCAGCTCGCTCACCGACCCCGCCACTCCTACCTCTTCCACGAACTCACGCCGCAACGCCTCCTCCGCGCTCTCCCCTGTCTAGATCCCCCCGCCCGGCAGTACCCCACAACCCAGCTCGCCACGCACAACGAGCAGACGCCCATCAGCGTCCAATACCACCCCGTAGGCGCCGGGGCGCGTCCAATAGACGCCGTCCGCGGGCGGCTCGCCGAAACGTTGCATCGCTGAACGAGCGCTCGTCGCATCGGTCGCGGCGCCTAGGTCGCCGCTTCCGCCTCGACGCGGATCTTCTCGACCACCTTCTGCATCTCGTGCTCCGGCATCGGGTCGTAGCGCACGAACTCGGCCACGAACGTGCCCCGTCCGCCCGTCATCGACCGCAGCTCCGTCGCGTAGTGCCGGATCTCCGCCATCGGGACCTCCGCCACCACCACCGCCGACCCGTCCATGTCCTTCGACTGCTCCATACCCTGCACGCGCGCGCGCCGTGTGTTGAGGTCACCGATCACATCGCCGGTCGCCGTCTCCGGCACCGTCACGCGCATGATCATGATCGGCTCCAGTAGGATCGGCCGCGCCGTCTGCGCCGCCTCCCGCAGCGCCTGGCTCGCCGCCAGCCGGAACGCCATCTCGCTCGAATCGACATCGTGGTGTTTGCCGTCGTAGACCACCACCTTCACGTCGGTCATCGGGTAGTGCGCCACCACCCCTTCCGGCAACTGCTCCGTCACGCCCTTTTCGACGGCTGGGATAAAGTTGCGCGGAATCGACCCTCCCACCACTTCGGAGTCGAACTCCACGCCCTCGCCGCGCCCGCGCGGTTCCACGCGTAGCGCCACACGCGCATACTGGCCGTGCCCGCCCGTCTGCTTTTTGTGCAGGTACTCCGCCCGCGAAGTCGACGTCACCGTCTCGCGGTACGGAATCCGCTGATCGACCAGATCCACTTCCACTTTGAACTTGCGCTGTAATTTGCCCGCGCCCAGCTCCACGTGCGACTCGCCCAGCCCGCTCAGCAGCGTCTGTGCCGTATCGGGATCGCGCCGTACCGACAGCGTCGGGTCCTCCTCGACCAAGTGCTGCAGCCCTTGCCCCAACTTGTCGACATCGGCCTTTGTCTTCGGCTCGATCGCCGCCGAGAAGACCGGCGGCGGCAACGCCGGCGCCGGGATCACGATCCCGCTGCCCTCCGTTGCCAGCGTGTCGAACGTCGTCGTGTTGTTCAGCTTCGTCACCGCGCCGATTTCGCCCGCCACCAGCTTGTCGACCCGGATCAGCTCCTTGCCCAGCACCCGCGACAGGTTCGCCGGTCGCTCATCGCTGTCCTTCTGCATGTTGAACAGGTGGCCGTCGGACGAAATCGTGCCGCTCACCACACGCAAATACGAGAGCCGCCCCACGAAGTCATCCGCCAACGTCTTGAACACCAACGCCGCAGCCGGTCCCGATGCGTCGCAGGCCAGCTCGCCGGTCTCGTTGTTGAGCAGCACCGGCCGCGGGCCCACCGCCGTCGCGTCCGGCAGCTCGGCCACAATGAAGTCCAGCGTCGGCCGCACGCCGATGTTGTGCACCGCTGCCGATGCCAGCACCGGCACGAACGTGCCCGCCGCGATCGCCCCCGTCAGCCCGTTCGCGATCTCCTCCTCCGTCAGCTCCTCGCCCTCCAGGAACTTCAGCGTCAGCTCCTCGTCCGACTCCGCGATGCGCTCCACGATCGCGTCTCGCGCCGCGGCCACCGCGTCCGCCATCTCGGCCGGGGCGTCACTGCCCTTGGCCTCGTCGCCCATGTACGCCTTCCCGCTCAGCACATCGACAACGCCCGAAAGCGTTGCTTCCTCACCGATCGGCAGTTGCAACGGCTGGCACTGCGGCCCCAGCACGTCTTGGATAGACGCCAGACTGTCCTCCCACGACGCGTTCTCGCGGTCCAGCCGGCTCACAACCACCACCTGCGGCATGTTGCGTTGCTCCGCCAGCCGCCAGGCCGTCTCCGTCCCCACCTGCACGCTCGATGTCGCGTCCACCAGAATCATCGCGATGTCCGCCGCGCTCGCCCCCGCGATCATGTCGCCGACGAAATCCGCGTAGCCTGGCGTGTCGATCAGGTTGATCTGGGCCCCGTCGTACGCGAACGACGCCAGCGACGTATTCACGCTCATTCCCCGCCGCTGCTCCTCCTCGTCGTAATCGGCCAGCGTGTTCCCGTCTTCGATGCGCCCCTGCCGGCTGATGGCGCCCGCTGCGAACGCCAGCGCCTCCACCAATGAGGTCTTGCCGGCGCCACCGTGTGACATCAACACCACGTTCCGGATCTGAGCGGACTCAACGCCAGCCATATGCGCTCCTCCAGTGGCTCACGACCGCAGGGCCTCCCCTGCTTCGGCGCGTCAGTCTAGCCGAATTCCGCAAGCCTGGGACCCCGCTCGCCGCTTGCGTTCCCGTCCGCCCCACCGAATGCCCCGTCAGAACCCGCCGCTGTGGGCCCGCTGCACCATTCTCCCGTCCGCGAAGCATCCGGACCCCCAAACGCCTCGACCTAGCGGCTCCGAACGCCCACGGCCGCCCCCGCGCGAGCCGCGCCACCACCAACCCCCGTAGAAGGCGCCAAGTCGTGCACCTCCAACTCCATCCCCCGGTCGCCGTTCCGCTTCAACGACCAGACCAAGTCCACCACATCCCCCTGCTTGACCGGGGTCTTGCCCAACCGGAACCCGATCGCGCGCCAAACCTGCGACCCGTCCCGCACTCGCATCCTCAGGTGATCCCCACCCTCCCCCACCCGGTCCGCCTCCAGCAACGACACCCCCGTCGAGACGAACATGGGCACCGGATTGCCCGCCCCAAACGGCGCCATCCGTTGCAGCCAGCCCACCTGCGACTCGCTCACGCGGCCCAGCGGCACCTGCCCATCGACTTCGAGCCGTGGCCGCAAGACCAACCCGGCCAACTCCTCCCCCGCGATTTGCAGCAGCCGCTCCTTCAGCGCAGGCAGATTCGACGTGCGCACTGTGAAGCCGGCCGCCATGTGGTGGCCGCCGTGCTTTTCGAGCAGGTCGTCGCAACGACGTAACGCCGCCGCCATGTCGAACTCCGCGATCGACCGACACGACGCGCGGCAAAACTCCGGCCCCTCCTCCCACACCACCGCCGGCCGGTGCTGCTCCTCCGCCAGGCGCCCCGCCACCAGCCCCACGATCCCGGCCGGGATCTCCGCGTCGCCGATCATCGTGATCGGGGCGTCGGCGTCGCTCATTTCTAGCTGCGCCGCCGCCCGCTCCATCGCCTCCAGCGTCAGCCGTCGACGCTTGAGGTTGAGCCGGTCCAACTCCTGTGCCTGCTCCGCCGCCCGATCTGGATCGCGTTCCGAGAGCAGTTCCACCGCCCGCAGCGCATGGTCCAGCCGCCCCGCCGCGTTGATCCGCGGCGCCAGCCCAAACGCGATGCTGTCCGTGTCCAGCTCCTGGTTCCACAGCCCCGCCACCTCAATCAGCGCCCGCAGCCCCGGCCGCTCCGACTGTCGCATCGCCGCCAAACCGTTCGCCACCAGCCAGCGGTTGTCCTCCACCAACGGCACCACATCCGCCACCGTGCTCATCGCGGCCAGATCCAGCCAGCGCTCCTCGCCCGCCGCCACGCCAAAGTGCGCCAGCAGCAAGTGCGCCATGCGATACGCTAGCCCGCCTGTCGACATCTCATCGAACGGGTACTCCGAGTCCGGCAGCTTCGGGTTCACCGTCGCCACCGCGTCCGGCGTCTCGTCCGGCACGCTGTGATGATCCAGGATCACCACGTCCAGCCCGATCTCCGACGCGAACTCCACTTCCTCCCGCGCCGTAATCCCGCAGTCGGCCGTGATCACCAGCCCCACCCCGTCGTCGCGCAACTCTTGCAGCGCTCCCCGGTTTAGCCCGTAGCCCTCCAGGAAGCGATCCGGGATGTACGGCCGCACGTCGCCGCCCACCGCCGCCACCGCTTCACTCAAGATCGTCGACGACGTGATCCCGTCGACATCGAAGTCGCCGTAGATCGCGACCTTCTCCTGCGTCGACACCGCTGCCGCGATCCGCTCGATCGCCGCCGCCGCGTCCGGCAGTAGCCCCGCATCCGGCAGCACGTGCGGGCTGTCGAACAGGTAGCGCTTGGCCGCCGCCGCGTCGTGAATCCCCCGCCGCCGCAGCAACTTCGTCAGAAAGTCCGGGTAGGGCGTCCCCAAAATCGGCTCGTGATCGTCCGGCTCCGGAATCCGCCACAGCCGCCCCGTGAATGAATCTTCACGTTCCCGCATCAGCCTCGCCCTCCCGCGCACGAAGCAGCGCTCGCGAGAGGGCAGAGTGGGAACCCGCCGTTGGGGTCCGAGGCCCCCCCCGCCCTTGAAACCCTCCTTCTCTCTTGTCGAAGGGTGGGCCAGGGAGCGAGCTTTCCACGAGCGACCAAACAACACCAGCGGGAAGAAAACAGTCCCTCACCAGGTGAACGATCAGGTCGAGTCGTCCCCCGAATCGCGCTTACCAGCCCACGAGCATCTCGTGCCCCGCACACCCCCTACGACTCCCATCGCCGGAACGTCAGACACGCGTTGTGGCCCCCGAACCCCATCGAATTGCTCAGCGCCA
>CAUYZA010000190.1:0-6035 GCA_963577225.1 Dehalococcoidia bacterium
CCGTTCTTAGGCTGATCTTAGCATTTTTCGCGTTCGGCCGTGGAGGTCCACGCCGCGCGGAGGCCCGTGCGATCCCCCCGGGCGGCCGGTGGCCGACGAGCTGAAGACGGCGAGATTGCGTAGTCAGCGGCGACGAGGCGGGTCGATTCGATCGGCCATGAGGCGGCGAACCGACGCGAAGATGCCGGTCGAGGGTGGCCGCTTGCGTGGACTATCGTCGCGGTTGCCGGCGGCGACCGCGACACCCATCGCAGCACCCAACAGGAGTGCCCCAACAACGCTGCTGCGCCCAATGAGCCGTGGCGACAGCGGAGGCAGGCGCAAATCCAGAATCTGTCGACGCAGGGAGCGGTTCGCCCCGAGGCCGTTCATGCCTTCTTCCCCGATCAGTGAATGCGCGGGCTCCGGCATCGCCGCTGAGCTGGGCGTCGCTGCGCTGAGCGCTTCAGGAAGCGTGTCAGACGCCGCAGTCTCAGGCTTGTCCGAGGCGAACTCGTGCGAGGCGCCCTCGACGTCATCGGCCGTCCGCAGACGGAGCTCTTTCAGCGCCAGGAGCGCGGCGAAGATAATCACACCGACAGCGATGGAAACGTAGAAATTCGCGGTGATCGCGCTTGCCAACGCGTCGCGCATCGCCTCGGCGACGACGAGGAACGAGTCGGACCCGATCTCCTCGATGATCGCCGCGCGTTGGCCCGGATCGATCAGCTGCTGCGGATCCGCGACGGCGGCCAGGTCGGCGGGGAGATCTTCGCTCAGGCGCGAGGCGATTCGATTGTTGAGCAGCGCGCCAAAGACGGTGATACCGACAAGCCCACCGACGTTTTCGAAAAACTGCGTTGAGCCTGAAACCGTGCCGAGCATGCTCTGCGGTAGAGCGTTCTGCGCGGCCAGCGTGAGCACCGGGAAGAGCAGACCCATTCCGGCGCCGAAGATGACCAGGCGCCAGATCACACCGACAAAACTCGTTTCGACGGACATCTGCGTCATCGCCAAAACACCGATCAGCATCGTCGCAGCGCCGACTAACGCCACGTACTTGTAACGGCCGGTGCGCGAGATGATCTGGCCTGAGATCGCGACGAAGACGACAACGCTGAGCATCTCCGGCGTGATGATCGTTCCGGACGCCGTCGCGCTCTTGCCGATCACCCCCTGCACGAAGAGGGGGATGAAGAACGTGACGCCAAAAAGCCCCGCCCCAAGCCCGAAGAAGACGAGCGCCACAATCGCAAAGGTGCGATTGCGGAAAAGCTCCAGCGGCAGGATCGGATCGCGAGCGCGCCGCTCTGCCAGCAAAAAGGCCGGTAAACCCAACGCAGACGCGAGGAACAAAAGCAAAACGCGCGGGTCGCCCCAGGAGTCGCCGCTGCCAACCAGTGAGAGCGCGATCAGGCCGGGCACCAACGCCCAGATCAGGGTGGCCACGCCGATGTAGTCGATCTGGACCTTGCGCGGCGCGGGCCGCAGCCAGGGCATCTTCAGCCCGATCACCGTGACGGCGAAGATCCCCAGCGGGAGATTAATCCAAAAGACCCAACGCCAGGAGAGCTCGTCGGTCAGGAAGCCGCCCAGCGTGGGTCCGATGATGGCACTGACGCCGAAGACACTGGCGAAGAGGCCGATGTACTTGCCGCGCTCGCGCGGCGGGAAGAGGTCGCCGGAGATCGCCATCGTGTTGGCCATCAACACCCCGGCGCCGAGGCCTTGGACGGCACGGAAGGCGATCAGTTGCGCCATGCTGTCGGCAAAACCACTCAGCGCGGAGCCGAGCATGAACACGAGCAGGCCGCCCACGAGAAACGGCTTGCGCCCATAGACGTCCGACAGTCGTCCGGCGATCGGCACCGTGATCAGCGCGGCGAGCATGAAGATGGTCGTCATCCAGGCGATCAGGTGGAGCCCGCCGAGTTGCGAAACGATGCGTGGGATCGCCGTCGTGACGACGGTTGCTTCCATCGCCGAGAGGAACATCGCCAGCAGAGCGCCGCCCAAGATCAGCATCTTGGTGCGGTGGGGAAGCCGGAAGCCCACGGTCGCAGCGGTGACGGCCGCCTCTTCGGCGATCTCGTCGCGCGTTTCGTTGGGGGCCGCTTGAGCGGTCATTCGATGGTTTTCACTCCGCTGGCAGGGCTGATTTCCAGGCTAGTGATCGTCCGATCCGCAAGCAATCGATCGCGGTACAAGCTCGGCAGACTCCCCGCAGACGACACCGCGGATGCTGGTCCTCCCGTAGAACGCCGGCTGCACATGCGTGCCAGCGCCCTATGAGGAGTCGCCGATGTTGGATGTGTCGCTGACCCGCCAGGAAATGCAAGGCTTCTGTAGCACCGCCGCATCGGCCTATGACGGCGCCACGCTGGAGCACGAGGCCACGGCAAAGCGACGCGCGCTCGCCGTCCTGGCCCGCCAGCCAGACGAGCGCCTGTTTGAGGTGGCATTCGGTACCGGCTTCAGCTTTACGAAGCAGGTCAAGGCGAGCGGCGCGGCGAATGCCGTCGCAGTGGACCTTTCGCCGGGGATGCTGGCCACCGCCCGCGCGGCTCTGGCCGAGGCCGGGGTCGAGCGGCCGCCGCTGGGACTAGCCGACGCACGAATGCTGACGTTCGCGGACGAGTCGTTCGACTGCGTCTTCAACAGCTCCATGATCGATCTCATCCCGACGGATGAGATCGCCACCGTCGTGCCGAGTTCTGGCGCGTGCTGCGGTGCGGCGGCAGGCTCGCGTTGGTTAACCTGACGGAGGGCGAGGGCGACGATACGCAGTTCGTGTCGGACTGGATCGAGCGGTTCTCGGCCGGGCCGATTCAGGTGGGCGGGCGCCGGCCCGTGGTCGTTGGCCCGTCGCTGGAGGAGCGCGGCTTCGTTGGCGTGAGACGCGAGTACTGCGGACACGGTGAGAGTTGGCCATCCGCGATTGTGACCGCGCGGAAACCCGGCTAGTTGGTCAGCGGTTACTCCGCGTCGACCTCATCGAACAGCGCCTCGCCTCGGTGGAGGCGGGCCGCGATATCGAAGGTCTGCCCGACGGCGCGCACGGTGGGGGCGTGCGCGGTCAGAAATCGGGCGACGCCGATCAGGATGTGGTCGGCTTCCACTCGGCCCTCGAAATTGCGGTACTGGCGCAGCCCCGCTTCGTAGATCTGGAATTGATGGAATCCGGCGTCCTCGCGCAACAGCGCGTGACCGAGGGTGTGGATGACCTCGTCCTGCCGACCGGCCGCGACGAGGTCCGCCACGACCTGCGCCGTCTCGTCAACTCGCTGCTGCCGGTCGAACTCTTCCAGCACGGCCATCGAGCCCGCACCGTCCGGATGGGCGCCGTTGGGGGACGGCAGCGGCTGCTTGGGCACGTTGAGGAAGCGCTCGAGGTAGACCGAGGCCGCTCCGTCTAGGATGCCGCGGGCCAGCTCGCGGGAGGGGGCGCGGCGCAATGCCTGGTCAACGGCGTTCGTGTAGGTGAACGTGTGGTGGATGGTGTTCCAATCGCCGAACTCGTTCGAGATGTGGAAGTGGACGGGACGACGAGCAGCGGCGTAGGCGACGGTCGCGGACAACTCAATCAGGGGCACGCCGTCCCGCGCCGCCTCGACGATGCCGCGCAGCGCAACATCCGGTTCGTCGTCCAAGATCGATTCGGCCAAAGCGCGGTGGCCGTCCCAATCCGTGAGCCGCTCTTGCCCCTGGGCCAGCGCTTCGGTCAACGCGGCGTCGGCGTCGGCGATCAAGCGTGGAAGATCGACCGGGTGCTGCCAGGAGGAGGTCTCTTCCATGCGCTCGGCGAAGGCAAGGCCATCGATCATGCTGGGCAGGATCTCGCCCGCGTGGTCCCAGCCGATCTGGTCGAGCAGCTCGCAGGCCTTGTTGGCGAAGTCCAACGCGTGGCCATCGTCCATGAAGAGATGGTCGGTCGAAGCGGCGAAGAGCATGTCGGCGAGTTGCTGCGGGGAGAGGCCAACCTCCGCGGCGGTACGCAGGCACCGCTCGGCTGCGGATGCGCTGCGCGTCTCGATGAAGCGTCGGAACCAGGCGCGATAGACTTCCGGGCGCGTCTCCGATGTGTCCAGCGGTGCCAGATCGAAGTCGGGGGCTTGGCCCGCCACATTGCGGGCCACGTTGACCACGCCATGGAAGAGCGCCCGCGGTCGATCCTCGGGGGCGAGCACGTCCTGCACGTTGGCCATAGCGGTGAGAATCGAGAGCCCGTCGGCCCAGCCGGAGGCGCGGTTGCGCACCCCGAAGCGAGCCGCCCGCTCCAAGATCGTCCCGGTGGCGCCGAGTTCGCTGAGGCCGATCACCGACTTGGCCATGACGAGGCGGATGTTCTGCTCGAGCCCCTCTTCCAGCTTACGGTTCCAGTGTTGCAGGCGATCCTCCTCGACCGGCTGCGGGTCGACGAAGACCTCGCCGTCGCGCAGCTCCGTGCGGAAGGCGGCTACGTCGTCCGCGAAGGGATCAAAGGTGCAGCCGCCGGCGAGGTCGAATTTGGCGTGGTGCCAGTGACAGGTGAGGATGCCGTCGCGCACGGTGCCGCGACTGAGCGGGAAGCCCATGTGTGGGCAGCGATTGTCGACCGCGTGTACTCGACCCTCGTCCGTCACCGCGGGGTCGTCCTGGCTGTCGTCATAGAAGATGGCGATCGTCCGCCCGCCCGCCGCCAGGACGATATGGCCTTGCGCGCGAAGCTCTTCAAGGCTGGCGACGCGAACCAAGTCGGTCTTGGTCGTATCGCTGGCAGCACGCGTGGTCGTCATGGCATCCCCCCTTGTTTTCAGAAGCTCTCCCTTTTGAAATAGCGTCGAGCGTAGTCTCTGTCAAGGGCGCGCTGAGCGGAGGGCTGAAGGCGGAGAGGGAAGCTAGCGACCGGCGGCGGAGCCCAGGCCGGTGGCGCTGACGGAGCGGCCGAGATGGAGCGGATCGTCACGCCGAGTCGAGGCCTCGTGGAGAGCGTCCCAGCGCTGCAGCAAGGCGCGAACTGCCTCCTGGCTGAGGCTACGCTCGCCGTGCTGGAGAAGCTCGCTGGCCACGGCGCGCGGGCTGAACGCCAGCCGATGCGGGCGGTCGGCGTTGAGCGCGGTAAACACGTCGGCGACGCCGGCCAGCTCAGCGAGTGGGTGCATCAGCTCGCGGTTGAAGCGTTGGCCAAGGATGCGACGGACGCTGTTGAGGTCCCTGAGGTTGCCGGGGTAGCCAGTGCCGTCCTGACGCTCATGACGCCCACGGACGACGAGCCGCACGGCGGCGTTTCCCCAGCCAAGTCCGTGCAGCATCTCGAACGCCTCGTCGGCATGGCGTTCCATCGAGACACGGTCGCCGGGCAGCAGAGGACCGGCCGCGAGGGCTTCCGGCGACTGGGAGATGTCGCGCAGCAACATGCCATGGGCCAGGTCGCGTAGCGCCGCGCTGGGCAGGCCAAGCTGCAGGCCGACGTAGGCGGCGACGGCAGCGCCGTTGATCGCGTCGTGTGTTCGGCGGGTGACGGGATCGAGCGGGGTCGGGGAGGGCGAGGGGAGCCGGGATCGATCTTGCAGATCGGCGATCAGAGCATCGCAGGCATTGGCGAGTTCGGCCGTACGCTCGATCACCGCCGCCGGGTGGGCCGCGGTGACGGCTTGTTGATCGTCGAAAAACTCGAAGGATCGCATGAGAGCGGCCCAGAGCTGCGCCCGCACGCGCGGTCGCACCAACTCCGTTTCGGCCCGACTGGGCCCCAGCGAAACCAGGACGGAGCGGAAGCCACGCTCAGCGAGATCGAGGCGCTGCCCGTCGCTCAGAACGACGCCGGCGCAGTGCGGCGGCTCCGAGAGTTCGGCCCAGACGCTCGTCGCCAAACGTGCGCCGCCGGAGGGGGAATCAATGGATACACGGCTGATCATGTTGCCCTGATCATCGGCCGCGCGGAGCCGTATTTCAGTCGGAACGGCATTGGGCCCAGCGCCGGGGGGGCAAATCGGGAGATCGCCAAAAGCTGAAGACACCAGCGTCCACGGGCAGCGCAGGGTATGCTCGCGCGCAAAACGAGAGGCGGAGGACAT
>CAUYZA010000191.1:0-6033 GCA_963577225.1 Dehalococcoidia bacterium
TCAGCAGGTCGAAGAGCGTGTTGAAGACGACATAGATCAGGCGGTAACTGCCATCGACCGGCACATCGGCGAAATCGCCGAGTTTGACGTCGATCGCCTCGCCACCTGGCTTCGCCCGCAACTGAGCCACCATCGCGGGCAAGAGCTCGATCCCGTCGACGCGGATCCCCCGCTCGGCAAGCGGAAGGGCGATTCGACCGGTGCCGATCGCGAGTTCCAGCACGGGGCCGGGCCCGGCCAGTTGCTCCAGGAACGCGACCGTTTCGCTCTCGTTCCCGCGTGGACGGTCGTCGTAGCGGGCCACGGTATCCTGACAGAAGCTCAGGACGGGTTCATAGTTCTTCACAGGCACCTTCTCGTGCGCCGCCCACCGCCGCAGTATGCCCACGGAGATGGCTTTAGAAGCGCGACTTGCGCGCCTCGAAGTTGGAGATCACGTCGATCAGGACGGTCTTGCCATCCGCGTTGAGCTTGCGTGCCTCTTGGATGGCCGGGCCCATTTCGTCGACCTTGGTCACGCTGATGCCGGTCGCGCCCATGCCTTCCGCGATCTGGGCATAGTTGCCGGTCATATAGGAGACGCCGAACTGCTCGCGCGCCGTGGGAAAACCACCCGGGTAGGTCGCCATGCCACCGTTGTCGAGCAACACCGTCGTGATCGGCAGCCCAGCGCGGACCGACGTTTCGATGTCCATGCCCGACATGCCGAAGGCGCCATCGCCCATCATATTGAGGCAGAAGCGCTCCGGGTTGGCTAGCTTCGCGCCGATCAGGAGCGGAATGCCGAAGCCCAGATGGGTCGACTTGCCCCAGCCGATGTAGCTGTGCGGGCTGGTTGCCGTGAAGAACGGGACCATCGAGTCGCGCGGCGCGCCCGCGTCGTGCGTGATCACCGAATTCTCGTGGTCGATATTGGTGTTGATCTCGTGGATCACGCGGTAGGTGTTGAGCGGCTCTTCGTTGGACTGGAGCACGTCCGTCCAGTCCGCCATCCACGCGTCGCGGGCATCGGCCATGGCCGCGGCGGCCCCGGTTTCGCGGGTGGTCCCGTTGAGTCGGTCTTGGATCTCCGCGATCATCGCCTCGAGCGTGAGCCTAGCGTCGCCCAAGAGCCCGACGTCGCAGGGCGTATCCTTGTTCATATCGCTCGGCGCCGTGGTGTTGTGCAACACCGTCTTGCCTGCCGGCACGCGCTGGGTATAGCCGTTGAGGCTCAGGCTGGTGCCGACGCCGAAGACGAGATCGGACTCAACGATCCAGCTATGCGCCTGCCCGGTCGTCGCGCCGCTGCCCGCGCCGAGCGAGAGCGGGTGGCGCTCGTCGAAGGCAGACTTACCTTCCATCGTGGTGAAGACGGGGATGCCCGTCAGTTCGGCAAGTTCTTGCAGAGCGGCGCTGGCGCCGGACATGAGCACGCCCGCGCCCGCCCAGATCATCGGGCGCTCCGCGGCCAGCAGCTTCTCCGCGGCCGTCGCGATGTCGCCCGCGGCCGGCACCTGGCGCGCCGCCTTCGGCGAGTGGTACTGCTGCTTGTCGTCGGGCACGTCCTGAGCGCAGACATCGGAGGTCAACTCGACGACAACGGGACCGCCGCGGCCATTTCGCAGGGCATGGAACGCCCGACGCATCACGTCGCCGATCTGGCCGGGGCTGTCGATCGATTCGACCGACTTGACCACGCCACGATAGTTCTCGACGGCGGAGAAGTTGGGCCGCACCTGGCGCGCCGAGAGCGAGTAACCACCCGGCAGAACGAGGATC
The DNA here is from genome assembly GCA_963577225.1 of Dehalococcoidia bacterium. Lineage (GTDB taxonomy): Bacteria > Chloroflexota > Dehalococcoidia > Bin125 > Bin125 > JAPUIR01. The sequence continues at coordinate 1,762 of CAUYZA010000191.1, forward strand.
GGGATGTTGTCCCCGTAGGCCTGCGCCAAACCGCCCATGGAGTTCTCGGCTCCCGCTGCGTTCTGCATCGCCACGACGCCGAAACGCTCGCCGTCGCCCATCCGACTGTAGCCGTCGGCCGCCATCACTGCGCCCCGCTCATGGCGGAACATGATCGGCCGGATGCCCTGCTGCGCCACCGCTTCGATCAAGGGGTTGCTGGGGAAGCAGGTGATCTCGCCAACGCCCTCTTGCTTCAGGATCTGAGCGATGAATTCATTGCCGTTCATGACTGGCTCCCTCTGACTCGCGCGCGGCCCGCCGTCGATAGCAACGCGCCCGTCGTGCGCTACAGCATGCCAGACGCAACCGGTACGTGAAGACTCCGCGCTTGCCTCGACAGGATGGGCTGCAGCGCACGCCGGATCGGACCGGGAAACTCGCGCGACATCGTCGATCCACCTAGTTTTCGGCTTGCTCGCGTCCCCGCCGCTGCAGCTCCGACCGACGCGCTTCGATGTCCCCACTCCCAGACCGCGAGCGATTGATCCAACGCTCGATCTCGCGCCCTTCGCCCAGCGTCGCGCTCAGGCCTTCGTTCATCATCCGCTTCAGGTCGAGCATGGCCGAGCGGTCACAGCTCAGCATGTCGCGGGCCAGCCGCCGGGCCGTGTCCAGCAACGCATCCGCAGGAACGACCCGGTTGACCAGGCCCCACGCCTCTGCAATCGCAGCGTCGACGTAGTTTCCACTCAGGCTCATCTCTTTGGCCCGACCGACGCCGATCAGGCGCGGCAACCGCTGCGAGAGCCCCCACCCGGGCACGATGCCGAGCCGTGCGTGTGTGTCGGCGAACTTCGCGTTCGGTGATGCGATCAGGAGATCGCAGGCAAGGGCGACTTCGAAACCGCCGGTGACGGCGAAGCCGTTGATTGCGCCGATGATCGGCTGCGCGCAATTATCCATTGCTGCCACGGCGTCGAAGCGCGGGTCCAGAAAGTCGGGCGTGGCGCCGGCACCGATCTCTTTCAGATCCACCTCCGCCGAGAACGCCCGCCCCGTGCCGATCAAGATCACGACGCCGATCTCGTCCTCGGCGGCGAGAGCGTGAAACTGCTCGACGAGCGCCTCGCGCAGTTCGCTGGACAGGGCATTCAACGCTTCGGGTCTGTTCAGCGTCAACGTCGCGAGGCCGTCGTCGCGTTCCACCAGCAGCGTCTCAGTCATCACGGGCTCCTCTATGCAGTCACCAGGGGGCCAGGTCCTCGTCGAGACGGTAGCCGAACCGGAACATCCGCCCCTCGGCTGGCATCGAAATCATGGCGCGGCGGATGCGCCAACGACGTTTGACGCCGCAGGCGCGTTCGCCGACCATCCACTCAGCCGATATCGACACCCAACGGCAAGGCCACGCGGACGGATAGTGGGCTGCCCCCGCAAACCCGCCGGGGCAGACGAGGAATGACGCGGGTTCGCACCGTTAGCCCCCAAGACGCCGAGGGCGATGTCCTGGCCGCCTATCAGCGGATGACCGGCAAGGAGCGGCCGGAATCCGTTGGCAACATCTTCGAAGCGATCAGCATCCGTCCGCGACAGATGGGGTCGCTGATGGATCTGACCATGGCCGTCAATCGAGCCAACGACGACTCCGGCCTGAGCGCGCTCCAGCGTTGGATGATTGGCACCGTCGCCTCAGTCGCCAACCGCTGTCGCTATTGAACGACGGCGAACGCGGAAGCGTCACTCGGTGCCGGTGGCACCGTCGATCTCGCCCGACAGATCAAAGCCAACTACCGCCAGGCGGACATCACCCCAGCCGAGCTGGCGATGCTGGAGTTCACGGAGCTGCTGACCGTGGCGCCGGCGAACGTCATCGAGGCGGACATCCAGACCCTGCGCGACGCCGGCCGGAGCGATGAAGACATCATCGATATTGTGCACATGACGGCGCTGATCAACTATTTCAACCGTATCGGCGATGCACTCGGCGTAGGCCTCGACGACATGCTGCAAGTCGCCGAGGATCGCGACCGGGACTTCGCTGATCCGGCTGCCTGGGCGGCGGAGCGAGCCGCGGCGACGTCTACGGCTGCGGGGGACGACTAGCGGCCGAGCAACGCAGGGACGTCGACCGCCTACGAGCGCCGCGTGGGGAGTTGGGGCACCAACCAGCCCAGGAAACTCTCTGGGCTGCGCGTCTGCATGTAGAAGCGGCCTGGTCCGGTCAGGTTGACCACCAACCCCTCGCCGCTGAACAACGTCGACTTCCAGCCGCCGGATTTGCCGACGTTGTACTGCACCGACTCGTCGAAGGCGGCCATGTGTCCGGTGTCGACGGTGTACAGCTCGCCCGCGCCCAGATCGAGCTGGCGAATCGCGCCGTAGCTGGAGACGAAGACCGTGCCGCGCCCGGTACAGCGCAGCAGGAACAGTCCTTCGCGCGAAAAGAAGGTCTTGCCGCCACCCCACTTCGTGTCGATCTCCACTTCGGGCGTCGCGCCCAGGAAGGAACCGGACTGGATCAGGAGGGGCTGATCGCCCACCTCCAACGCCACAATGTCGCCCGGCAGTGCCGGTGCAATCGTCACCTCCCCGGAGAGCTTGGCCGTGAAGGTGTTGATGAAGAAGCTCTCCCCACCCAGCACGCTGCGCTTCAGGCTCTTTATGACCCCACCGCGCGCGCCGGTCGTCATCTCGATGCTGTCCGACACGCTGACCATCGCTCCGGCTTCCGCTTGGAAGCTCTCGCCTGACGCCAACGTCACGATCCCCAATGCGTAGGCCGGTCCGTACTCGATCGTGTAGTCCATGGGCCTGAGATCCGTTCTGCGACGCGCCTGGAGTCGCAGCCTGCCGCCTGAGTACGGCGGCGAAGTATCGAGACGTCGTGGCAACACATACGGGCCGCAGTGCTTGTCAGTGCAGGGCGCTGTCTTCTATACCACGTCCAGCCGCCGAAGAGCAGGACCCGAAACCGAGCAAAGCCAGATCCAGGAGCGCCAGATGCCCGACCCAACGACCGCCGAACCCCAGATTGGGAGAGCCCTCAGCGAGCGCAGTTTCAGCATCGACGCGAGCGCGTTCGATGACTACTACAACGGGCTCGCGCTGAGCCGGGAACCCAACGCGCTCGTCCCCACTATGCTGGCCGGCAGCCCTGACAACGACTACTTCGGCGAAATCTCCTTCAGCAACCACCGTGGCCATCTCTGGATGCGCCAGGAGTTCGAGTTCTTCGCGCCGCTGGAAGCAGACGAGCGCTACGTCGTGAGCGGACAGATCCGCGACATCTACGCCCGACGCGACCGCTCCATCGTGCAATACGAGGTGGAACTGCACGACGCCGACGGCCAGCTCGCGCTGCGCAGCCAGCACCACCAGAGCTTCCTGCGCGACCGCGAGGCCAGCGGCCAGGTGCAGTTTCGCGATCCGGGCAAGAAGCCGGGCGCGCGGAAGTTCGAACTGCCCGCCGGCGAGCCCTTCGGCGGCCTCGAGCGCAAGATCACACTTGAGATGTGTGGCAAGTTCTTCCACGGCAACGCCAGCTATCACACGGACCGCGCAGCCTCGAAGGAGCTGGGCTTTCAGGATGTCGTGGTCGGGGGCCGCATGACCTTGGCCTACGCCGGACACATCCTGGAGGAGCTCTTCGGGGCGCCATGGTGGGCAAGCGGGCGTCTCGATCTGAAGTTCACCAACCCCACCTGGCCCGACGACGTGGTGACGGCGCGCGGCATCGTGACCGGCCCCGACCCCGACGATCCGTCGCGCACAGGGGCGTTCGTCTGGATCGAAAAGAGCGACGGCACGATCGTGCTGGTCGCCAACGCCAGCGCGATCAGCTGACCCCGTGGACCGTGACATCAATCGAGCGGGTAGCCTCCGACCGGCTCCCTCGTAGGCGCCGGGAGGACAGTGATGGCCGACGAAGAGATCCGAGAACTCGAAAACAAGAGGGCTTGGGCGCTGGAGATGGGGGGCGCGGAGCGCGTCGCGCGTCAACGCGCCCGAGGCCGGCTCACGGCCCGCGAGCGCATCGACTTGCTGCTCGATCCGGACTCCTTCTTCGAGGTCGGCATGTACACGCATGCCCCAGAGCCCGAGTGGGCCGATCGCACGCCGGGCGACGGCGTCATCTGCGGCTACGGCAAGATCGACGGAAGAACCGTGGCAGTCTCGGCCACCGATGCCACCGTCCTGGGCGGTTCCGACGGCGGGGAGGCCGCTGGCCGCAAGAACAGCCGCGTCATGGCCTTCGCCCAGGACAAGGGCTACCCGCACATCGAACTCGGC
>CAUYZA010000192.1:0-6025 GCA_963577225.1 Dehalococcoidia bacterium
GTGGTCGATTCGGAGTTGGGCCAGCGCGGCATTGCCGAGGGCGACCTGGAGACGTTCCTCGACGCGCAGATCGCGCAGGCGCCTCGCGTTCGCGACCTGCTCGCCGCCGGCACCCGAAGCGACGGGCCGCACGTGATTCGCGACTGGTCCTACGTCAGTAGCGAGCTGGCCGCCGAGAACTTCGTCATCGCGGGGGACGCGGCCTGTTTCGTCGATCCGCTCTTCTCGTCCGGCGTCCATCTGGCGCTCTCGTCGGGCGTGCTGGCGGCAGCCTACGTCACGACCGCGCTGCGCCGGCCGGAGATGATCGAGCCGGCCGGCCGCGTCTACGGAGAACTCTATCTCCAGCAGTACCATCACTTCCGCGAGCTGGCCCGACTTTTCTACGCGGCCAACCGCAGCGTCGACTCCTACTTCTGGGAAGCGCGCCAAATCACCGATGACGAAGCAGCCAGCCCGCGTGAGGCCTTCATTCGCGCCGTCGCGGGTCAGCCGCCGCAAGGCTACGAACGCGTCGTGCTCGACCGTGGCGATACGCCCGCCGCGTTCGCGAAAGGTGTGCAGGCGCTCGAATCGGCCCGTGCCGCTCGCGCCGAGGCCTGGGTCGCTGCCCTCACCCGCGACCCGACCGCGGCTGCGATCCTCTCCGCGATCCCGCATGCGGCGGCCGGCGCGCGCGTTGAGCGCAAACCGGTCTTCGAGGACGGTGAGTTCGTCTGGGGCGAGTCGATTGTGACTGGCAACCGCCCGGAAGGGTCGCCGGTCAGCGCGCTTGTCAGTCGCGTCTTTTCGCTGGCCGATGGGACACGCAGCGTCGGCGCGATCATCGAAGCGCTCAGCGACGACACCGCCTCCGAGCAGGCCGCACGCATCGCTCAGGCGACGCTCTCCACCCTGCGCATCCTCTACGTTGACGGCGCGATCGAGGGCATGACGGACGCGCTCGCGACCCCTTAACGCTCGGCCCCGGCGAACTCGCGCCGCCCAGGGTCCGCCCCGGTAGGATGCCCGTGAGGGGTATCGACATGGCAGCCAGCATTTACCAGATCAACGCCTCCCGCGGCGGCGTGCCCAAGCGGCCCTTGCCGCAAGCCGAGGTCAATGACCGTGGGATCAGCGTCGATAACCAACGCGACAAGATGCACCATGGCTCCCCGGACCAGGCGCTCTGTCTCTATGCGCTCGAACTGATCGAAGAGCTCCAGGAAGCGGGGCATCCCATCTTCCCCGGCTCAACCGGGGAGAACATCACGACCAGCGGCTTGGACTGGAAGAAGGTGCGACCGGGCGCCTTCCTCAAGCTCGGCGACGACGTGGTGATCGAGCTGACTGAATACGCCACGCCCTGTCTGACGATCGCCGGCTCCTTCGCCGACGGCGATTTCAATCGCATCAATCACCTGGCGGGCGGCGCCAGCCGGATCTACGCCCGCATTATCGGCGGTGGCATCATCAGCCTCGGCGACGCAATCGAGCTGGTTGACGAGGAGACGGCGGACCGCGTCGCCCGCGCCAAGATCAAGAGTTTCCGCTGGCCCCAGGACTTCTAGCGGCGCTAGCGCCGCCAGGGCGCGCCGGGGCTCGCACCGCTGCCCTCACCCGCGCCGTCGTCATGCTCGCTATCGCTAGCCCCAACTGGGACTTCATCGCCGTTCGTGTCACCGTCGGGCGGCGCGGCGTCGACGCGTGAATCCGCCACCGGCGACTCCGGATCCTTCTTGCGCGCCCAGACAGCACTCACCACGATCAGCGCCCCGGAGGCCACGAGCAACAACAGACCCTCACCCACGACGCCGTTCAGCACCCGATCGAGTAGCTTTACCACGTCTTCCGCGATGCGGTCCTGCTCCGCGAGCAGGGCCTGTGGCCAATCGAGCGAGTCCTTCGTCAGCTCGTCGCGAATCTCGCCCGCAGCCACCTCGTCGTAGAGCGGACCCGCGCCGATCACGACGCCCAAGGCGCTCACGAACAGCGCCGACGCCCCCACAACATGCGTGTTGGCCAGCGGCGTCCGCCGAGGAACTCGATCACGACGGCTAGAAGGACCACGATACCGAACACGCCCCAGCGGATCGAAGTGGCAAGCCGGCCAATCATCTGCGTATGTCGTCGGCGTCCTCGCGTGTTTCGATCCCCTCGGCGTCGCTGCCGTAGACATCGTCCAAGGTCAGCGTGAACCCGGCTCGCAGCGTCCGCAGATTGTTGCGGGGGTCGTCGATCACCGAATCGAAACTCGTGCCCAGCCGGTCCTCAAGCTCCACGTCGGTCACGAAGTAACCGTCGCGCAGCAGTTCCTCCGTCGACCGGCCCAATAGCTCTGCAAAGACAGCCGCCAGCTGCTCGCGGCCCGTGAAAGAGACCCGAATTTCGAATCCGTCCGTCTCCCCCAGCAGGAAGCCCACCAGCGATTCAACCGATCCGAGCACCGACTCCGTGAACCACTCCCGCGTCGTCGCGATCAGTCAGGCGCAAGGCCAGGGCCGCCTCGGGATCGGCCCCACCCATGTCGCTGATCGCGTTTTCGATCAGCTGGTCGATCACGCGCCGACCCAGGCCCAAGGCGCGGAAGGTCTGCTCCAGTGCGGACTGGTCGCCTGGCTCGGCCAGTGCCGCCGCGCGCAGGCGTTCATCGAAGTCGGGCGTCAGCTCGATCGTGTCGCTGTCGTTCAGGAGGTAAGGCACGACCTGCCCGAGCACCGATTCGACCTGTTCTTGGAGGTACGAGGCCGGGGCCACCACACGCATTAGACCGACGACCGCCGCTTGCGCTTCGGCGTCGTTTGGGACATCCAACCCTTGCAAGCTATCGGGCAGGGTGTCGTCCGGCTCTTCCAGCAGTTCTTTGATCGCTGCCGGGTAGATGTCGCCTGAGAGGAAGTCGTAGACCTCCAGTCGCTGTAGCTCCGAGACGAGGAAGTCGGGGTTCAGCAGGCGGTCGTGGATCTCTTCCACCGCGATCGCGGCGATCAGGACCACCAGTAGCACGAAGCCGAGGGGAACCGCCAGCGCGCGACGGACGACAAGCATGCCTCGATTGTGGATTTGCGCCATGCGGATCCGCAATAGGCGATTCCCACTATCCCGTGCTCTAAACTGGCTCCCTCGTTGTCGGGCCGTGAGGAGCGCTGTGACGAAAATCGACCAGTGGACCGCCGTCCGCGCTGCCGTCAAGCGGCATCGGCACGAGCCGATCGACCGCGATGGCACGATGTCCGCAGCCGTGCTGATCGGGATCCTGCCGCACGAGGACGGCCCCTGCGTGATTTTCCAGGTTCGCTCCCACGACGTTGAGCACCACAAGGGCGAGATCTCCTTCCCCGGCGGCGCCGCCGACCCTGAAGATCCCGATCTGCGTCACACCGCCTTGCGCGAGTCGCAGGAAGAGCTCGGCATCGACCCCGATCACGTCGAGGTGCTCGGAGAGATGAGTCACTACGTCACGCATACCGGCTTCCACGTCACGCCCTACGTGGGCGTGTTGGACCGGGCGCCTTACCCCTACGTAGCAAGCGAGATCGAAGTCGCTGAAGTGCTCGACGTGCCGCTTGATCACCTCCTCGACCCGGCTAACTGGTCGCATACGGAGCGCGAGCGTGACGGCCAGACCTGGACCATGCGTTCCTACCACTGGGGCGAGCACGTGATCTGGGGCGCCACCGCCACGATGCTGCAACGCTTTCTTAGCGACGTCGCTGCCGAACTCGGACTTGACCACTAAGAGTGCGTGGTCAGTTCGCGACCAACATCACATCGCCGGTTAGGGCGACGAACAACATCCCGCCGCCTTCCATCCGGAAGATCGCCTCCAGCCCGTCGATCACTTCTGTTTCCACAACCGACTTGGCGATCCACGAGTGCGGTCCGACGTGTGCATCGACACGCTTCAGCGACGGCCACAGCACCAGACGTAGATTGCCGATCGGTCCGCGCTGTTCCAGCGCGTAGACCGTCTCGCCTTCGCCCGGCTCGTATGGCTCCGTCGCGAGCTCAACCTCGAACAGCGCCGCCACCGCCTGCGCGGCCTCTTCGCTGACGCCCTCGAAGCGCTGACGATGTGCCCCGGCCGGCTCACTCACCTTGCGCTGCACGCGGTGAGGGTGGCTCGGGCCGGCTAGGGCGGCCGCCTGAATGCCCGCTGTCCGAGCTCGTCCGCTTGGGCGGCGCCTTGAGCCCCGCCTCGCGCCGTTCGTTGGCGGCGCGCTTGCCCGACGCAATCTCCGGCTCCGCCCCCGTCGAGCCCGGTTCGTAGTAGTTCCGGCCGACCAGCTCGTCGGGCAGGTGCGTCTGTTCTGCCGCCACGTTGTCGTCGTGGTCGTGTGCGTACTCGTAGCCCGCGCCGTAGCCCAGCGAGCGCATCAAGCCCGTGACCGCGTTGCGCATATGCAGCGGCACCGGCAACGCTCCTTTGTCGCGCACGTCCGACATCGCGGCTTGGTACGTCGTCATCGCCGTGTTGCTCTTGGGCGCCAGCGCCAGATAGAGGGCGGCTTCCGTCATCGGCAGGAAGCCTTCCGGCAAGCCGATGAAATGCACCGCCTGCTGTGCCGCCACCACCACGCTGAGCGCGTTGGGATCGGCCAGACCGATGTCTTCCGAGGCCAGGATCACCATCCGACGCACGATGAAGAGCGGGTCCTCCCCCGCCTCGATCATGCGCGCCAGCCAGTAGACCGCCGCGTCGGGATCGGAGCCGCGCACCGACTTGATGAAGGCCGAGATCGTGTCGTAGTGCGCGTCGCCGCCTTTGTCGTAGGGAATGCGGCGGTCGGCCACAGCCTCCACCGTCGCGACGGAGACGCCCTCCCTGCTCAACTCTGCATCGCGGACGGACAGTTCGAGGTTGTTCAACGCCGCACGTGCGTCGCCGCCGGAGAGATCCGCGAGCGCGTCGAGCGCGTCCGCCTCGACTTCCACTTCGACCTTCCCCAGGCCCCGCTCGGCGTCCGCCAACGCGCGAACGAGTAGTTTCCGCACGTGCCCCGGGGCGAGCGGCTTCAACGTGAAGACCCGCGATCGCGAGAGCAGCGGCCCGATCACCTCGAACGACGGATTCTCAGTCGTCGCCCCGATCAGGGTCACGGTGCCATCCTCGACGTAGGGCAGGATCGCGTCCTGCTGCGCCTTGTTGAAGCGATGGATCTCATCGATGAAGAGGATCGTGCGCTGACCCTGATCGCGACGGCGCGTCTGCGCGTCTGCGACGGCTGCACGCAGATCGGCAACCCCGCTCGACACCGCGGAGACCGTCGCGAAGTACGCGTTCGTCATGCGCGCCACGATCCGGGCCAGCGTCGTTTTGCCGCTGCCCGGTGGACCCCAGAGGACGCACGAGGGAAGCGCGTCGGCCTCGATCGCCCGCCGCAGCGGCCGCCCCTCACCCACGAGGTCCTCTTGCCCGACGAACTCGTCCAGTGACCGCGCCCGCATCCGCGCCGCCAGCGGCGCGCGCGGATCGATCGCGTCGATGTCATCGAACAGCGTGGCGGTGGCAGGCTTGCGCTTTCGCGTCGGCATGCCGCAAGAGTAGCGCCGTGCCCAGAGTGCGTCGGTCGAGTCCGGCTACACGAGCCTCTTGGGAACCTTCTTGCGGCCCGCCCGCCAGGACTGGTACAGCGTCTCCGCCTTGCCCTGCGCTTCTTTCCAGTGGCGTTCCGGATCCGACCGCTGGCCCTCCGGGTGCGACCCTAACCAAGCCTCTTGCACCGTGTCGGTGGCCAGCTCCCCCACCATCGCCCCCCGCAACAGCGCCGCGCGCAGGATCTTATGTGCCTCCTCGCGCGGCACCAGCGGCGCGCCCGACGCACCCTGCGGCAGGAACTGCATCACCGCTACGTCGACGAAGCCCACCAACGAGTCCGCGTCGATCCCCTCCGTCGCCTTCAGGATCTCGTTCGCCGCTCGCTTCTCCTCCACGTAGGGAGCCACGGCGGCAGTGTCGCGATAGACCTGCCCTAGCAGCGTCATGGTGAACTTCTTGCGCCGCTGCGACATCAACAGTGTCGCCCAGAAAGCCGCCTGTGCCACG
>CAUYZA010000193.1:0-6001 GCA_963577225.1 Dehalococcoidia bacterium
GGCGGGCGCTGCTAGCCGGGCTGATCGTGACGCTTGCGACCTCCGTCGTCGGTACGTTCGTGGTGCTCAAAGGGCTGGCCTTCCTGGGCGACGCGGTGGCGCACACGCAACTCGCGGGCGCTGCTGTCGCACTGAGCGCCGGCGCCGGGACCATCCTGATCACTCTGGGTGCCGCGGTCGCCGCGGTGCTGACGGCGTTGGGCGTGGCCCAACTGACACGACGCGGGACCCTGCGCGAAGACACCGCGATCGGCATTCTCTTCGCCGGCCTGTTCGCATTGGGCATCATCCTGATCAGCCGTGAGCGCAACTTCGCGTTGGACCTGAACACGTTCCTGGTCGGTAACATTCTTGGCGTTGCCAACGACGACCTCTATGTGATGGCGGCGCTCAGCGGCGTGATTCTGACTGGAACGGCGTTCTTCTTCGCCGAGTTACGGTTCGTGGCGTACGACCCTGAGATGGCAGCCGCCAGCGGCGCGCCGGTCAGCCTGGTCCAGGCCGGTCTCCTGGTCCTGGTCGCCTTGGCGGCCGTGGTGGCGTTCCGGCTGGTGGGCGTGGTGCTGGCGCTGGCGATGCTGGTGGCTCCGGCGGCGGCGGCGTCGCTGCTGTTCCAGCAAGTGACCCGGATCATGCTCGCAAGCGGGCTGCTGGGTTTCCTGGCGGTCGTGATCGGGCTATACGCGTCATTCCACGTCGATGTCGCCGCGGGGCCGGCCATCGTCCTGAGCAGCGTGGCGTTGTTCGTGGTGGTCTACGCGGGTTCGCCACGCGGCTTGCGCGGAGGGCGGCGGGCTTTGTCTCGACCTGGCGCGACCGGCCTGGAGTAGCCTGTCGCCCGCAATCAGGAGGCGTTTCATGCCTGAGGCCAGCCGACCCTTCATGCCCGGCTATGACCTGCCGCCGCCCGCCATCGGAGCCGACACGCCGCGACTGTTGCCCTGGAGTTGGGCCGCGCAGCGCCTGGTCCAAGCGCGCAACTACTGGCTCGCCACGAGCCAGCCCGACGGCCGGCTCCACGCGATGCCGGTTTTGGGGGTGTGGTTGGACGACTCGCTCGTGTTCTCGACGAGTGAGACATCGCGGAAGGCACGGAACCTGGCGCGAGACCCGCGGTGCACGATCACGACGGATGTCGCGGATGAGGCGGTGATCGTCGAGGGGGAGGCGTCGGTGTTGTCGCTATCGGCCGATGCTGGGCTGTTGCAGCGGTGGGTGGCCGAGTATCAGTCCAAGTACGACTGGGAGATGGACCCGGCCTAAGCGGGCATCTTTCGCGTGCGGCCGCGCGTGGCGTTCGGGTTTATCGAGCAGCCGGATCAATTCGCCGCCACCGCTACACGCTGGAGCTTCGCCGATTGACCTCGCCTTGCTAGTTGAGCTCGGGTCGATCGCCGGCGAGGCCGAGCCAGCGGTTGTCGATCAGCCGAGTCTGTCCGGCTTCGACCGCAAGCGAAAGTAGGGCGGCGCCTTCGACCTTGTCCCACTCTTCCAGCGTGTCGAGGCGGGCACACGATACGTACTGCGGTCGGAGGAGCGGTTCGTTGCCCAACGCAGTCTCTACGCTCTGACGCAGACGCCCGGCGTCGCGTTCGCCGCCTTCGTAGAGCTCGGCGGCGGAGTCGAGTGCGCGGGGGATGGCGGCTGCCGCTGCCCGCGCTTGCGGGGTGAGATAGGCGTTGCGACTGCTCATCGCGAGGCCGTCCGGCTCGCGTACCGTTGGGACCGGGACCAGTGCGGTGGGGATGGCAAGGTCCCGCACCATCTTGGCGATGACCAGCAGCTGCTGCGCGTCCTTCATACCGAAGTAGGACCGGGCGGGCTGGACGATCTGAAATAGCTTCGCCACCACCGTCGTGACCCCAGCGAAATGGCCTGGACGGCTCGCAGCCTCCAAGCGCTCGGTCAGCGGGCCGTCGACCTGCACCGTCGTGGCGAACCCGTCGGGATAGATCTCGTCCAATTTGGGGAAGAAGACGGCGTCGACCTTGGCCTCCGCCAGCTGGCGCAGGTCGCCCTCGAGGTCGCGCGGGTAGCGTTCGAGGTCCTCGTTGGGGCCGAACTGCAGCGGGTTGACGAAGATCGAGACGATCACGCGCCCGCTACCGATCCGCGTGCTGTCGGAATGCGCCTGTTCGACGAGCGCGAGATGTCCGGCGTGCAAGGCGCCCATCGTTGGGACGAAGCCGAGATCCGGCCCGCTCCCTCCCCAGGCGCGCACTTGGTCGACGGTCTCAAGCCGGTCCATCGCTACGCCTGCTCTTGATCTCGGCCTAGGCGTCGGTCTCGACAGGGGCTGCGATGTCCGCTTCGACGTCTGCCCGGTGCTGGGCCTCGAGTTCGTCGAAGAGTTCGGCCAGGATCTGGTTCATCGACGGCTTGCTGTCGACGGTCTGTGCCTTGCTGGGGAAGATGCCCTCTCGCACAGCGTGGCGGTAGTTCTCCAAGGCGAAGCGGACCTGCGTGCCCAATTTGGCGAAACGCTGACTGTGGCGGGGAAGGAAGTCCGGGATCAGCCCGAGGATGTCGTGCCACACCTGAATCTCTCCGTCGGTATGCGGGCCGGCACCGATGCCGATCGTGGGGATGCGGAGTTGCGTGCTGATCTCGCGGGCGAGCTCGGCCGGGATCAGCTCCAGCACGATGGCGAAAGCGCCAGCGCGCTCTAGCTCGCATGCGTCTTCGAGGATCTGCGCGGCGTCGGCGTCGGACTTGCCCTGCACCTTGTTGCCGCCGAACTGGTGTACCGACTGCGGTGTCAGCCCCAGGTGCCCCATCACGGGGATGCCGGCCGCAACCATGCGTCGCACCAGTGGTACGACGCGGTTGCCGCCCTCGAGTTTGACGGCGGTCGCGCCGCCCTCCTTCATCAGCCGAGCGGCGTTGCGCAGGGCTTCATCGTCGGAGACCTGGTAGGAGCCGAAAGGCATGTCCGCGACCACGATCATGCGCTCGCTGCCCCGGACGACGGGTTTGGTGTGATGCAGAATGTCGTCCAAGGTGACAGCGATCGTGCTGTCGTAGCCCAGCAGGACCGTGCCTAAGGAGTCGCCCACGAGAACGGCGGGGATGCCGGCGTCTTCCGCCGCGCGAGCGCTGGGGTAGTCGTAGCAGGTGACCATGCAGATCCGCTCTGCACGTTCCTTCATGACCCGCAGACTGTGAATCGAACGACGTCCCATGACTGTCTCCATTCACTCCGAACTGGTTGCTCTGGGTGGCGGGCAGACCCTATCGGGATGGTGGCCGGGAATCAACGTCGCGGGTTGCGTTTCGCGCGGAAGCCGCCCGGCAATGCGTGGTCAGCGGCGAAAACTCCAGCGCATGGGAGCGCCTTGAGCCGCTGCGTTGCCGGCGCTCCCATGCGTTGATCCGCGGCAGTGATCCGTTCCGGAGGCACCGCGTGGTGCTCTGGAACGGATCACTCCCGTCGAGGCTGCCGGTCGTCGCGTCGCGTTCTAGTTCGTCACCTCGGGCACCACAATCACCGTGTCACGGGCGGAGGCGTTGAAGATGAAGATCGCGTCGAGCCGGTTGAGGGTCGTGAACTGGTTGAGGAACGTGGGCTGCCCAGGGAAGAAGCTCTGCCAGTCGCCGTCCGCGAAGCGGAAGGCGCGCGTGATGCTGGTGCTCTGCGCGAGCAGCTCGCCGATATCCGTGCCGCCCGGCCCATTGAAGGTGACGAAGTTGAGGCCCGGCACGAGCGTGATCGAGCGCGGGCCCGGCGCCGGCAGCAGGTCGGTGGTCGAGTAGGTCGTGCCGCTTGAAAGAAGGACGAAGAGCGCGTCACGTTGCTGCAGGACTTGCAAAGTATCGACGGAGGACGGCGTAGCGGTGCTGAAGCCGTCCCACCTCTGCCCAGCCATGTTCCAGCGCCAGATTGACTCGACGTCAGGGCTGAGCGAAGTCGCGAACTCGCTGGTGGTCGTCCCCGAGGGGCCGGTGAAAGTGAGTACCGTCCAGTCCTCAGCGAGCGCCCGAGTCACCGTACCCACTTCGAAGATTGCGAAGAGCGTGAAGTGATCGACGCCGAAATTGACGGTGCCGTCCGCGGAGACCGTGGCCACGATCTGTACCCATTCGCCGAGCGTCGTATCGAAGAAGAAGACCGCGATCTCCTCGGGCGGGGTGCCCCCGAGATCGATCTGGAGTTCGATCTGGGCGGTGGAGTTGAACTTCGTGATCTCGTCGCCCATGTCGTTGGTGACCGAGAAGTTGAAAGCGCGGCCGCCGACCAGGAACGTACCGGGCGGCGGGGCGCTGGTGGACATCGTGATCTCGTCGCTGCCGAAGTCGGTCACGGAGACGGTGATCGTGTCGTCGGTGACGGCGTCGACGGGGATCGTGATCTCGACGGTGGCGGCCGAGCCGTTCTCATCAGCCTCGATCATCGTATTGACGACGACGTTGCCGTTCTCGTCGGCAGCGTCGGCGAGCACCACCGTCTCTTCCAGGACGAGGACGCCATCCGTGGTTCCCATGTCCATGTCGTCGTCGTCAGCGTTATTTCCAGGTCCGCCACCCAGCAGCTCAGTGAAGTTGATGTCGAAGGTCGTGCCAGCGGCGACGCCGACGCCGGATTGAGTCAGCGCGATCGCGGGGATCGTGACCGTAATCGTCTCCAGAGCAGTGATGTCGAAGTTGGCGAAGGCGGGCAGGGTGATCGTGACGACCGTGGCATTGGTGCGGACGACGTGGGCGTCGCTCATGCCGGCCTTGACGACGGCGTCCCAGCCAGCGGCGACCATCCCGTTGGAGTCGAGGCCGGCGATGAGGGCGGTGGTACTCGCATGCGCGGTACCGACCTCGGCCACCCAAGTGTCGCCGACGAGGGTGATGGTCAAGGTTTGACCCGCGGTGCGCAGCTCGGCCTCGGCGGCGTTGTCGGAGAGGGTGCCGCCGAGACCGGCGGTCGCGTTGATGGTGACGACGGCGGAGTCATCGGTGACCTCGCCGGCGGCGATCGTGGTGGTGACGCGGATCACCTTATCGGCGCCGATCAGATCGATTTTGAGGCCGGCGAAGTCGGCCTGGCCGTCACCGCCGGTGGCGACGGTGAGGGTGGTGGTGAGGACGCCGGAGCCGATCTGGAGGGAGGCGACGATGTCTTGGGTGGCGTCGGCGCCGGTGGTGACGATGTTGCCGAACTGGTCTTGGACCTGGACGATCGGCTGTTGGGCGAAGGCGACGCCGGCGACGGCGGTGGTCGGTTCCTGGGTGACCTTGATCTGGGAAGCGGCGGCGTGCACGATCGTGACGCCCGCGATCCCTGTCTGAGCAGTCTCGCCGGCCTCACCCGTGTCGATCTCAAAGGTATTGGCGGTGGCCCCGATGGCCGTCGGGTTGGTCACCCCCGTCAGAATCCGGAAAGCGACCCGGTCGCCGGCACTGAGGTCCGCCGCTGCATCAAGGGTGACGGTGATCGTGCGGTTGCCAGCGTCGCCGGCAACGCCTTCAACCGATGCGTCCATTGCGTTGATGTGAATGTTGGAGGCTGTGGCCCCGCCGCTCTGCACCGCGGCCGCGGTGAGAGCGCCATCCGTAATCGTGAAGCCAGCCGGGAACGTGACGGTAATCGTGTTGGTCGTATCGGTGATGTCGGTGTCGAACGCGACGTCGTAATCCGCGTTGGCTTGGCCTGCGACATCATTGGCCGCAACTACGGTGACTGAACCGCTCGAGACGGTAGCTTGAGCGGCCTGTATCACGATGAGGGCTACGGCCAGCCCCACCGCCAGCAGGATCACGAGCCGAATCCACCAGCTCTGGGAGGATCACTGCAGGGTCTGGGCGAGGTTGGTCATGGCGAATCCCTCGACGCTTCGGCATGCGTCTGACGCAGGTTGCCGCGTTCCGCTCGATGGCGGACGCGTGGCAAGTCGCCCGAGTGTCTGGCTTGTAGATAACTAGTACAATATATGTATTGTTGTGATGAACAAACTAGAGTGGTTTATTCTGACCAGTGGAGTGGTGTAATTCGGTCGTCGGTCGAGACGATGGC
>CAUYZA010000194.1:0-5995 GCA_963577225.1 Dehalococcoidia bacterium
CGTTTCGTGCGGCGATGATCTGGGCCTGGCGCGAGCGCGGCGCGACGGTGAGTGCGACGTCAACGGCCGGCAGCGAGGCGATGAACTCGGTCAACAGGCGGGCCGGGATGGTGATGGCGCCTTCGTCCTCGACTTTGGCGGGGATCCAGGCCGTGATGGCGATCTCGAGGTTTGTCGCGGCGAGCTTGAGACGTCCGTTGTCGGTGGCGAGGAAGATGTGCGAAGTCTGCGGCAGTGTGCTGCGTGTGGCGACAGCGCGGCCGACGGTGTTGAGCCCGCGCTGCAGATCCTCTTGTTGGGTGGTGAGCTTCACCACGCGCTCCTTCGCCACAAATGATCAACTGGATACCCAGCTGCGCATCGAGTGTAGGGCATCCCCATGGGTACCCAATGCCAGGCGGATGCGGGTCCGGTTGGCATGACAGAAGGCGGTGGAAAACCTGTGGAAAAGACGGATTACGGTCGTCAGGAAGGGTTGCTAAGCGAGGAAAACGCGGCCTCTGCGGCGGCGATCGTCGCGTCGATGGCGGCGTCATCGTGGGCGGCGGAGACGAACATCGCCTCGAATTGGGCGGGGGCGAGGTTCACGCCACGGTCGAGCATGGCGTGGAAGTAGCGGCCGTAGGCGGCGGTGTCGCTGGCGGCGGCGGAGTCGAAGTCGGTGGTCAGTCCGGCGCGGAAGAAGCCCGTGAGGATGGAGCCGACGCGCTGGACGGTGCAATCGATCTCGGCTTGCTTGGCGGCCCGGGTGAGGCCGGCGCTGAGTCGGGCGGCGCGCGATTCGAGGGCGTCGTAGAAGCCGGGTTGGGCGACGGCGTCCAACGTGACGATGCCGGCACTCATGGCCAGCGGATTGCCGGAGAGCGTGCCGGCTTGGTAGACCGGGCCCTCGGGCGCGAGATGATCCATAATGGTTGCCGATGCACCGATCGCGCCGACGGGCAGCCCGCCGCCGATGATCTTGCCGAGGCAGGTGATGTCCGGCAGGACGCCGTAGCGTTCCTGCGCACCGCCGCGGGCGATGCGAAAGCCGGTGATGACTTCGTCGAAGATGAGTAGGGCGCCGCTCACCTGGCTAAGCGTGCGCAGCCCTTCGAGGTAGCCCTCAGCCGGGGGCACGACGCCCATGTTGGCGCCGACAGGCTCGAGGATGATGGCGGCGAGGTCATCGCCATAGCGGTCGATGATGGCGCGGACGGCGTCAAGGTCATTGAAGGGCGCGACGAGCGTTTCGGCGGCGTAGGCGGCGGGGACGCCGGCTGTGTCGGGCAGGGCGAGCGTGGCGATGCCGGAGCCGGCCTTGGCCAGCAAGCCGTCGGAGTGGCCGTGGTAGCAGCCGGCGAACTTCAGCACCTTCGAGCGGCCGGTGACGCCGCGCGCGAGGCGGATAGCGGTCATGGTGGCTTCGGTGCCGGAGTTGACGAAGCGGACTTTCTCGATCGAGGGCACGGCGTCGACGACGCGCTGGGCCAGTTCGGTCTCGAGTTCGGTAGGCGCGCCGTAGGCGGTGCCGCGACGGGCGGCGACTTCGATCGCGCTGATCACGGCATCGGGGGCGTGGCCGAGGATGAGCGGCCCGTAGGCGCAGACGTAGTCGATGTAGGTGTTGCCGTCGAGGTCGGTGAGCCGGGCACCCGAGGCGGAAGCGATGACGAGGGGATCGCCGCCCACGGCGCGGAAGGCGCGCACGGGGCTGTCGACGCCGCCGGGCAGGACGGATTGGGCGGCGGCAAAGGCCTGGGCGGATTTCACGTTCATTTGCGGAACTCGTTTTGCGCTGAGGACGGTCCGGCGAGCAGGGTCAGGAGACCGCGCAGGTCGGGGTAGGTCCAGTGGGGATTAGCTTTGAGCAGCTTGGCGTGGCTTTCGTCTTCGTAGCGGCGGACCCAGTAGCTCAGCATGCCAGCGTTGCGCGCCCCGGTCACGTCGGCGTAGGGGCTGTCGCCGACATAGATGATCTGCCCCGGTTCGTAGCCGGCTCGCCGGGCAACGGCGTCGAAGAAGGGGCGGCGCGGTTTGTAGGAGCGCACGGCCTCCGAAGAGATGACGTGGTCGACTTCGATGCCGCCGCGCTCGAGTGCGGGGTAGAGGTGACGGTCGTCGGCGTTGCTGGCCACTACGAGCGTGAGTCCGGTGCCGCGCAAGGCGCTGAGGACGTCGTTGACTTCCGGGTAGACCTCCGCGCGCGCGAGCAGGTCGAACATGTGGAGGAAGGCGTCATGGGGGTCGGGCTGGTCGATCTTGGTCTGGCCAAAGGCGGCACGGAAGAAGCGGGGCCAAGTTTCGGCCATTGGCAGAAAGGGGGGCTCGGGGCCGTCAAGCGGCTTCTCGGGATCGCGGCCGTGGGCGCGGCTGTGGGCACGCGCCGCCTCGATCCAGCTCTTCCAGACCTCGTCGCCCTGGACGTGGGAGATGCCGTGCCCGTCGAGGTAGGCGTGAAGGGCGGGGGCGAAGGCGCGTTCGTCGAAGTTGAGCAGGGTGCCGTAGGCGTCGAATGCGATGGCGCGCACCCCAGCCAGATCCGGCGCGCCTGCCGTCTCGGAGTCCCCGCGCGGATCTGGCGATGTCTTGTTCAGCGGGCTCTGAGCCAACGTGCCATCTCTTTCGCGTGGTAGGTCAGGATCAGGTCAGCACCGGCGCGCTTGATCGCGATCAGGGTCTCGGGGATGACGCGTTCCTCGTCGAGCCAGCCTCGCTGGGCGGCGGCTTTGATCATCGCGTACTCGCCGCTGACGTTGTATGCCGCGAGCGGCTGATCGAAGCGGTCGCGGGCGCGGCGGATGATGTCGAGATAGGGCAGGGCGGGCTTGACCATGACGATGTCGGCGCCCTCTTCGATGTCGAGCGCGATCTCGGCGAGGGCTTCGCGGGCGTTGGCGGGGTCCAGTTGGTAGCCGCGACGGTCGCCCTGGGCGGGGGCGGAGTTGGCGGCCTCGCGGAAGGGGCCGTAGTAGGCGGAGGCGAACTTGGCGGCGTAGGCGAGGATGGCGGTGTCGGTCAGGGAGGTGGCGTCGAGCGCGGCGCGGATGGCGCCGACGCGTCCGTCCATCATGTCGCTGGGGGCGACGATCTCCGCGCCGGCCTCGGCGTGGCTGAGGGCCTGCTGGACGAGCAGCTCGACGGAGGGGTCGTTGAGTACGTTGCCGGAGTCGTCGAGCACGCCGCAGTGGCCGTGGTCGGTGTACTCGCAGAGGCAGACGTCGGTGATCACGAGCAGGTCGGGGTCGGCGTCCTTGAGCGCGCGGACGGCGTTCTGGACGATGCCGTTGGCGTCGTAGCCGGAGGAGCCAACCGCGTCTTTGTAGCCGGGCAGGC
Organism: Dehalococcoidia bacterium; assembly: GCA_963577225.1. GTDB lineage: Bacteria > Chloroflexota > Dehalococcoidia > Bin125 > Bin125 > JAPUIR01. Next base: position 3,316 of record CAUYZA010000194.1, read on the forward strand.
CGAAGAGCAGGACGGCGGGCACGCCGAGTTCGCGCAGTTCGGCGGCTTCGCGCGCCATCTGGTCGACGGAGAGGTGGTACTGGCCGGGCATGGAGCCGATCTCTTGGCGCACGTCCTGGCCGGTGACGACGAACATCGGGTAGATGAAGTCGTTGGCGCTGAGCGAGGTCTCGCGGACCATGCCGCGGATCGTTTCGCTGCGACGCAGACGGCGCATGCGGCGGCTGAGCTGGAGGGCGGTGCGGTTCTCGGCCTCAAGCATGGGGCTGGACTCCCTCTCGTTTCGGTTCGCTGGGGTTGGCGAAGTGGGTGCGCAGCGCGTCGATCAGGCCGGGGATGGTGTGGACCTCACTGACGAGGTCGACGTGGAGACCGGCGTCGATGGCGGTCTGGGCGGTGACGGGTCCGATGCAGGCGATGAAGGCGTTTCGCAGCAACTCAGCCCGGCCGTCGAGCATCTCCAGGCAGCCGCGCACGGTAGAGGAGGCTGAGAAGGTGGCGATTTCGACGCTGCCGGCTTTGAGGCGGGCGATGACTTCTGGGTCGGCTTGCGTGGGGTGGCGATTCTCGTAGAGAGCGACATCGTCGACGCTGGCGCCGCGCTGGCGTAGCCCGTCGGGCAGGGTGTCGCGCGCCTCGGCGGCGCGGGCGAGCAGGATCCGGATGTCGCGCAGTTCGTGCTGGGCGAAGGCCTCCAGGAGCGACTCGGCGACGAAGCGCTCGGGGATGACGTCGGCGCGGAGGCCGTGGTCGTTGAGGGCGGCGGCCGTTTCGCTGCCGATGACCGCGATCTCGCTGCCGGCGAAGATGCGGGCGTCGATCTCCATGCCATCGGCGTCGATTGTCGCGAGCCGTTCGAAGAAGAGGCGGACGCCGTTGGCGCTTGTGAAGATGACCCAGTCGTAGGCACCGCCGGCTAGATCGTCGATGGCCTGGTCGATCGGGCCGGGTTCGCTTGGGACGATCTCGATCGTCGGAAACTCCAGGGGTTCGGCGCCTTCGCGGCGGAGCCGTTCGACCATCCGCGAGGCTTGGGCGCGCGAGCGGGTGACGAGCACCGACTTGCCGAAGAGGGGGCGTTCGCGGGTGGAGTCATACCAGCGCAGCGTCGCGCGATAGCGAACGACCTCGCCGACGACGGTGAGGACGGGCGATTCGAGCTTCGCTTCGGCGACGGCTTCGGCCAAGGTGGCGAGTGTCGCGCTGACCACGCGCTGGCGCGGGGTGGTGCCGGAGGCGATCGCAGCGGCGGGTGTGTCGGGCGAGCGGCCTTCCTCGATCAGCCGTGCGGCGATGGCAGGAAGAGCGCGCAGGCCCATCAGCACGACGAGCGTGTCGGTCGCGGTGCTGAGGCGGCCCCAGTCGATCGTGGATTCGGACTTGGCGGCGTCTTCGTGGCCGGTGACGGCGGCGAAGGAAGAGGAAGCGTCGCGGTGGGTGAGGGGGATGCCGGCATAGGCGGCAGCGGCGATCGCGGAGCTGATGCCGGGCACGATGTCGAAGGCGAGACCGGCCTCGGCCAGCGCCTCCGCCTCCTCGCCGCCACGACCGAAGACGAAGGGGTCGCCGCCCTTGAGCCGCACGACACACTTGCCGGAGCGGGCGCGGTCGATCAGCAGGTCGACGATCTTTTCCTGGGGCACGGAATGGTCGCCGGAGGCCTTGCCGACGTAGCGCAGCTCGGCCCGGGCGGGTGCGTGGCGCAGCAGGGTCGGGTCGATCAGGCGGTCGTAGACGACGACGTCGGCGGCGGCGAGTCGATCGCGGCCAGCCAGGGTGAGCAGGTCGGGGTCGCCTGGCCCGGCGCCGACGAGGCTGACGAGGCCCCGGCTTCCATCGTTGCCGGCTCGGCCGCTCACGAGATGGTCTTGGCGAGTAGATCGGCCGCGCCGCCGCGCAGCAGCTCTTCGCCCAATTGCTGGCCGAGCAAGTCGGGCTCGGCGGCGTCGCCGTGCAGTTGGAGGGTCATGTTGCGCTCGCCCTGTTCGTCGCTGACGCGAGCGATGAGGGTGAGCGAGCCGGCGTTGAGGCGAGCCAGCGCACCGACGGGCAGCGTGCAACCCGCGCCGAGCGCGGTGAGCACGCCGCGCTCGGCGCGCACCGTGATCTCGGTTTGTTGGCTGTTGATGGGCTGGAGCGCGGCGATGGTGGCGTCTTCGCGGGAGCGGGCTTGCAGCGCGATTGCGCCTTGGCCGGGCGGAGGCAGGATGCGCTCGATCGAGAAGTATTCGCTGACGACGTCGAGGCGGCCCAGACGGGCCAGCCCGGCGGCGGCGAGCACGATCGCGTCGTAGTCGCCTGCGGCGAGCTTGGCCAAGCGGGTGTCGACGTTGCCACGGATGTCGCGGATGCCGAGGTCGTCGCGCAGGGCGTGCATCTGGGCGATGCGACGCCGGCTGGAGCAACCCAGGATGGCCTGAGGCGGAAGATCGGCCAGGGTTTGACCGTCGCGCGAGACGAGCACGTCGCGCACGTCGGCGCGGGGCAGGAAGGCGACGAGGGCGGTGCCGTCCGCCAGCTCGCTGGGGATGTCCTTGGCGCTGTGGACTGCGACGTCGATGCGGCCGTCGAGCAGTGCCGCTTCCAGTTCGTGAACGAAGATGCCCTGGCCGCCGATCGCGGTGAGGGGCGACGTGCGGTCGCGGTCGCCCTGCGTGGTGATCAGGACCGCTTCGCCGGC
>CAUYZA010000195.1:0-5913 GCA_963577225.1 Dehalococcoidia bacterium
TATGACGAACGACTACGAGATCGCCATTGCTGAAGGCGCCACTCTTGTGCGGATCGGTCGCGCAATCTTCGGCGAACGCTAAGTCGCAGAACCCTAGGCCGGGGACCGCTAGAGTGGTCCGATGAAACAATTCAGCGTAATCGGTGGGGGCACCATGGGTGGCACGTTTGTGGCCGCCTTGTTGGCGAACGAGATCGCCACGCCCGACGCGGTTGCTGTCTGCGAGGTTGTCGAATCACGGCGCGACTGGCTGCACGACGAATACGGCGTCCAAGTCACGGACGATGCGGCCGTGGCCGCCAAGGACGCGCCGGTCGTCTTCATGGCCGTCAAGCCACAGGACTTCCCGGCCGCGGCCAAACCGCTGCAGGGTCTGATCGGACCGGAACAGCTTGTCGTCTCCATCATGGCCGGCATCACGATTGACTCCTTGCGCGACGGCTTGGGCCATCGCGCCGTGGTGCGGGTGATGCCCAACACGCCGGCCCAGATCGGCGAGGGCATGCTGGTCTGGACAGCCTCCGAGGAAGTCAGCGCCGAGCAGCGCAGCGCAGTCCAGCGCATGCTGGCGACAATGGGACATGAGCTCTATGTCCCCGCCGAGCGACAGATCGACATGGCCACGGCCGTCAGCGGATCGGGTCCCGGCTTCGTCTACCTGGTGATTGAGTCGATGATCGATGGAGCGGTCCAGATCGGTCTGAGCCGCGAACTGGCGGAGGAACTGGTGCTGCAAACCGTGAAAGGGTCGGCTCAGTTCGCGCAGGAGTCGGACTCGCACGTCGCGGCGCTGCGCAACATGGTCACCTCGCCCGGCGGCACGACGGCCGCCGGGCTGCGAGCGATGGAGCGGCACGGCGTCCGCACGGGCACAATTGAAGCGATCGTCGAAGCCTATCGGCGCGCGCAGGAGCTGGGGCAATAACGTGGACGCGCTCGACATCATCGCCCAGATCTTGCGTATCTACGGCTTCATCGTCTTTGGCCGGGTCCTGCTCTCGTGGGTGCCCATGTTCACGCAGAAGCCGCTGGACTACTCCAACATCTTCGTCAAATTCCTGATGGACGTGACGGAGCCCGTGCTCGCGCCGGTACGCCGCTTCGCCATGATTGGGATGTTGGATCTCTCACCGATCCTCGTGCTCGTCGTACTCAACGTCGTTGCCTCGGTCTTGGCCAACGCCGGCAACAACTAGCCGCTCGACTCGGCGTCGATCCGCGCGAGAATCTGCGCCAGCGTCAGCCCCTCCACGACGACCCGCTTGTTGCGATCGCGCAGCCCACGCACGACGGGGATCCGTCGCGTGGGAAGGCCCAGTGCTTTCGCCAGCAGCTTCGCCAACGCGACGTTGGCTTTGCCCTCAACCGGCGGCGCGCTGACTCGCACCCGCAGTACGCCGTCCGCCCCGCCCACGACTTGATCGCGCGAGGCGCGCGGCGTGACGCAGACATCCAAGGTCGTATGGGTGGGATCGCGTTGGCCACCGGCAGGCATCTAAGAATTTCTCTCCAGCCCTTGCATGATCCGAACGCATGTGCGAACGTGCCCTTTGCGAACACGTGTTCTGAAACGAAGCAGGCCATCGCGCCAGATCGGCGGCAAGACAGAAGACCCGGTCGCGCGCGATACCATAGCCGCGCGCCGGGATCGGGCATAGCGAATGTTGGGAAGAAGGCGGAACGATGGCAGAACAAACACGATCACAGTCTCTTCAGTCGACCCTGGAGGACATTCAAAAGCAATTCGGCGAGGGTGCGGTCATGCGGCTGGGCGAAGCTACCGGACTCAAGGTGGAGTCGATCTCCACCGGCTCACTCTCGATCGACATTGCTCTCGGCATCGGCGGCGTACCGCGCGGCCGCATCGTGGAGATCTACGGGCCTGAGAGCACGGGCAAGTCGACGCTGGCCCAGCATGTGATCGCCGCCGCGCAGCGCGCCGGTGGCCAGGCCGCCTACATCGATGTGGAACACGCGCTGGACCCCGAGTTCGCCAAGGCGATCGGGATCCAGATCGACGATCTGTTGATCTCGCAGCCCGACACGGGTGAGCAGGCGCTCGAGATCGCCGAGGCGCTGATCCGCAGCAACGCCCTGGACGTCATCGTGATCGACAGCGTGGCGGCTCTGGTCCCCCGCGCCGAGATCGAAGGCGACATGGGTGACACGCACGTCGGTCTGCAGGCACGGCTGATGTCGCAGGCGTTGCGCAAGCTGACCGCGGTGATCGGTCGCTCCCGCACCTGCCTGATCTTCATCAACCAATTGCGCGAGAAAGTCGGCGTCGTCTTCGGCAACCCCGAGGTCACACCTGGTGGGCGGGCGCTGAAGTTCTACTCCTCCGTGCGGATTGAACTGCGCCGGATCGAGCAGCTGAAGACCGCGGAAGGGGTCGTCGGCGGCCGCGCTCGCGCCAAGATCGTGAAGAACAAGGTGGCACCCCCGTTCCGCGTCGCCGAGTTCGACATGATGTTCGTCGGCGAGCGCAAAGGCATCAGCCGCGAAGGTGACATCCTCGATCTCGGCGTCGAGTTCGAGATCGTGAAGAAGAACGGGGCCTTCTACTCCTACAACGACACCCGCCTGGGACAGGGCCGCGAGAACTGCAAGCTCTTCCTGATCGAGCACGACGAAATGGCGGATGAGATTGAGGCCGCCGTCCGCGAAGCCGCCGGGCTGGATCCGCTGGAAACAGCCGTTGCGGGGGCCCCCGAAGAGACGGTGACGCCGCAGCCGAAGCCGATTCGCGAAGCCAAGACCCGCAAGCGCGCCATCTAGGCGTCCTACAGGTCACCGGTAACCCCGTGCCTCAGGTAACCAACGTCGATCGCAAGGGCCGACGCCTCACCATTCACTTCGACGACGAAACGTCGTTGCAGTGCGACCGCGGCTTCCGGCTGGCCAAGGGTTTCGACGTGGGTCAGGAGATCGAAGGGCTGATCTTGGAGCGGGTCCGGCTGGAGGCCGCGCGACACGAGGCCGACCTCGCCGCCCGACGCTGGCTGCGTCGTCCGCACAGCCGCGCCGAGATCGCCAAGCGGCTACGCAAAATCGAGATCCCGCGCGAGATCATCGAAGAGACCTTGGACGAGATGGAACGTCGCGGGTTTCTCGACGATCGCGCATACGCGGGCGCCTGGACCGCTGATCGCGTGCGGGGCCGACCGCGCTCGGCGCGCATGGTGCGCAACGAGCTGCGCGCACAAGGGATCGACAGCGAAGTCGCGCGCGAAGCGACGGCCGATCTCGATGACGCGGCGCTGGCACTGGAATTCGCCGTCAAGCGCGCGCCGCGCTATGCCGACTTCGAAGGATTCAGCCGCAAAGAGGGTGCAGCGCTGCAGCGTCGCGGCTTCGGCTACTCGATCGCGCAGCAGGCGCTACGCGACGCCTGGGCCGAGCATGTGGGGCCGGGAGGATGAGGGCGAGTGGCAACGAGCCGGGGCCAACTCGGGACTCTAAGCAGGCGAACAGCAGGCGTTCGGGAGACTTGGCGTTGCGCGGGGTCCAGTCGTAACATGGGATGGTCCCGTTTTTTATAGCTGGATACGCCCCTGCCTCGCAGGCGCGAAAGCCAGATTCAACGATTGTTGCGTCGATGACGCCTTACCAGATGGGTACCACACGTTATGTTGGATTTTCTCCGACACTTGTTCGGGGGCGGCCCGGATCCCCGCGAAGCCGCCCGACTCGAAGCCGAACGCATTGTTCAGAACGCTGATGCCGAAGCCCGCGGCAAAGTCCTGGAGGGCCAGGAACAGACTTTAGAACTCCGCGGGGAGTTGGAGGCCGAAGTCCGCGAACAGCGCCAGGAGGTGCAGCGACACGAGGATCGCCTGCTCAAGCGCGAAGACAGCCTCGACCGCAAAAACGACGACTTGGACAAGCGTGATGGTCGGCTGCGCGGCAAGGAAGAGTCGCTCGACGATCGGCTCGAAGAACTCGACGAAACCGTGCGGGAACAGCGGTCCGAGCTTGAACGGATGGCGGGGCTCACGGCTGAGGAAGCACGCGAGCGCCTCCTCGGGCAGATCGACGAAGAGGTCCGCGAGGAGTCGGGCCGGCTCGTGCGCATGTACGAGGCCAAGGCCAAGGAAGAGGCCGACGACCGCGCCCGCAAGATCGTGGCCACCGCGATTCAGCGTGTGACGTCGGAAGTGACGACGGAGTCGACTGTCTCCGTAATTCAGATCCCCAACGAAGAGATGAAGGGACGGATCATCGGCCGCGAAGGTCGCAACATCCGCGCCCTGGAGGCGGCCACCGGCTGCGACCTGATCATCGACGACACGCCGGACGTGGTCACGATGTCCTCGTTTGACCCGGTGCGACGGGAGATCGGCCGGCTGGCGCTCAGCCGCCTGGTCTCCGACGGGCGCATCCACCCGGCCCGGATCGAAGAACAGGTCAACAAAGCGACCAAAGAGGTCGACGCCGTGATTAAGCAGGCCGGCGAAGACGCCGCCATCGAGGTGAAGTGCCCCGGCCTGCCCAAGGATCTACTCAACACATTCGGACGGCTGCGATACCGCACGTCGTACGGCCAGAACCAGCTGCGCCACGCCGTCGAGACTTGCCACCTGTCGACGATGATGGCCGAGGAGCTCGGCGCCGACCTGGAAGTCACGCGACGCGGGTCGCTACTGCACGACATTGGCAAGGCCGTGGACCACGATGTCGATGGCACCCACGCGATGATCGGCGGCGAAATGGCGCGTCGCTTCAAGCTCTCTGAAGAGATCGCCCACTGCATCGAAGCGCATCACGACGAGGTGGAGATGCACTCCGTAGAAGCGATGATCGTGCAGATGGCGGACGCCATCAGCGGTGGCCGGCCCGGCGCGCGCCGGGAGTCGGCGGAGCGCTACATCGAGCGACTGCGCTCGCTGGAGGAGATCGCCAACGGCTTCCCCGGCGTGGAGCAGTCGTTCGCGATTCAGGCCGGCCGCGAGGTCCGCGTGCTCGTCAACCCGAAGTCGGTCGACGATCTCGAGGCGATGCGGATGGCGCGCGACATCAGCAAGACAATCGAAGAGAACCTGCAGTACCCAGGCCAGATCCGCGTGACCGTTCTGCGCGAGACTCGCGCGACCGAGGTCGCGCGCTAGCGGCCGGATTCCGCCGATGCGCATCCTGGCGCTGGGCGACGTGATGGGGAAGGGCGGACGGCGCGCCGTTATCGCTCTGACGCCCGGACTGCGCGCCGAGTACCAGGTCGACTACGTGATCGCCAACGGCGAAAACGCCGCCGCCGGTCGCGGCACCACGGAGAAGATTGCCCGCGCCCTGCTGGAAGCCGGCGTCGATGTGATCACGGGCGGCAACCACACCTGGGCCATGCGTGACTTCAGCGAGACGCTGCAGGGTGAGCTCCCCGTGTTGCGGCCCGCCAACTACCCCGAAGGCGCGCCGGGCAGCGGCGTCTGGTCAGACGGCAGCCTGACCGTAATGAACCTGATCGGACGGGCCTTCATGGAGCCCCTGGACGATCCCTTCGCCAAAGTCGACGCCCTGCTGGAGGAGCTGGCGGACGGGCAAAGAGTGGTCGTCGACTTCCACGCCGAGGCCACCTCCGAGAAGCAGGCCTTCGGTTGGCACCTCGACGGGCGCGTCGCCGCAGTGTTCGGCACGCATACCCACGTGCCCACGGCCGATGCGCGACTGCTGCCGAAGGGCACCGCGTTCATCACCGACTTGGGCATGTGCGGCGCGCGCGACTCCATCATCGGCACCAAGCCCGAGGCCGTGCTGGCCAAATTCCGCAGCGGCCTTCCCGCGCGGCTGCCCCCAGAGGAGGAGGGCGTCATGCTGGTCAACGGCGTCCTGATCACGATCGACGACAAGACCGGTCAGGCGAGCGGCATCGAGCAGATCTCGCGCAGCTGGGAGCCGGACTAGCCCACCATGGCGATC
>CAUYZA010000196.1:0-5902 GCA_963577225.1 Dehalococcoidia bacterium
GAACCTGCCGTGGCTCCGACCGTCGACTCGACTCATGTCGAGGTGGCGTAGGGGCTTGCGTGCCCAACTCACGACCGATCGACGAGCTCTCAGAACCGGAGCGACGCGTCGTCGCCCAGGTGCGTGCGGGGCGTTCCAACGCTGAGATCGCGATCCGGCTCGGAATCAGCGTGGACAGCGTCGAGGCCTTGCTCGCCTACGCGCTCGTCAGTCTCGGCCTCGACGATCGCGCCGCGCTGCGGGTCGCGCTCGGAGAGCCAACAGCGCGCGAGCGCGGATTCCCGCGACGTCCGCTCGCCGCGCTGCTGCTCGCCGCCGCTATCGCGCTTGCGGTCTCGTTGCCATTCCTGCTCTCCTCCGGTAGCGACGCTCAGCCCGCGGGCTCCGAGACAGCTGCCAGCTCGGAGGCCGAAGCCGCGGCGACCGCGGTCGCTGAGCTCGTTGCTGGGCTGACCAACCGCTCGACCACGGAGACGCCTCGCGCGCTGCACAGCGCGACGCCCCTCTCCGATGGTTCCGTGCTCCTCGTCGGCGGGATCGACCCGCTCAGCGGGCAACAGCTCGGCAGCGCGGAGATCTACGATCCGGCTGCTGGCGAGTTCGCGTTGCTCTCCCTGCGCGTTCCGCCCCGAAGCCGTCACACGGCGACTGTGCTGAGCGACGGGCGCGTGCTGATCGCCGGCGGGCGCGGACTCGTTCCGATCGACTCCGCGGTCATCATTGACCTTGTCTCGGGTGCGGTGCTGGAACTGGAGCCGCCGCACCTGGCACGTGGATCGCACAGCGCCACTCTGCTCCGAGATGGCCGAGTACTCCTGCTCGGTGGTACGGGCCTGAGCGGCGCCCTGGCTTCTGCTGAGATCTTCGATCCGATCACGAGCTCCTTCCGCGAGATCGCCCCGCCAGAAGTGGCGCGTTGGCGGCATAGCGCCACGCGGCTGCGGGGCGGGCGGGTCCTGATCGTCGGTGGCCGCAATGCGGAGGGCGAATTGATCGATCGCGCGGAGCTGTTCGATCCGCGCGACGACAGCTTCCGCCTCGTCGACTCCCGCTCCAGCCATCGCTTCGCGCACACGGCAACGCTGCTGGCGGATGACCGTGTCCTGCTCGTTGGCGGCAGCGATCGCCTGGGCGCTACGGCGTCGATTGAGGTGTTCGATCCGGCCGGCGAGAGCTTCGTCCGTGTCGGCTCACTCACGCAGGCGCGCAGCGGGCATAGTGCGACGTCGCTCGCGGACGGGACGATCCTTTTCGTCGGTGGGATCGCCCTAGCGGGCAACGAACTCCCGCGCAGCGTCGATCGCTACGATCCCCAGAGCGGCGAGCTTCTGTTCATGCCGGCGCTGGAATCACCCCGCAACGGACATAGCGTCAGCCGTCTGCTCAATGGCTCGCTGCTCGTCCTGGGTGGGCTAGTGCCGCCCGGCGTCGATGAGCCCCTACCCGCCTTGAGCTGATCAGCCCCGAGCAGGCGTTTCAGCGCGTGCGCTTACCCGACGCGCCGACGTTCGTCGAAGTCGTCGTGCTGTCCTCCGAGGTCAAGGCCCGTTGGGAGCCGCCGGCAGAGCTCGGCGACGACGAGATCATTGCTTATGAGCTGCTCAGCTATGGCACGACCCGTGCCCTGATTCGAGTGGCTGCTGATGTACACGAGGCTGTTCTCGAAGGACTGCAACTCGGTGAGGACTATCGTTTCGTCATCCATGACAGAAGGCGGCGCTCACGTCTCGTCGGCGCCGAGCGAGCCAGTCGCGATCTTCACGCCGCCCGGCGGCGTGCGGGCCGTGACAATCACTCCCTTCCGCAACGCCGCCCAACTGCGCTGGCTGCCTCCGCTCAACAGCGGCGGAGGACTCGATCGCTACGACATCGTGCTCAATGAGGGCGATCGGGTGATCACGATCGATTCGAGGGGCGACCTCAGCAGCGGCGGGTTCGCCACGATCGAGGGCCTGGAGAACGGCCGGGAGTACCGTGTCGCGATCACGGCGTGGAATCCTGCGGGCGCCGGGTCCGTCGCGGACACAGCCGTGGTGGAGCCGGTGACCGCCGTCGACCCGCTGCCCGGCGAGCCGCTCCGCTTCACGCCATCGGATGCGTATCTCAGCGTTGGGGCCATCGGCAGCGAGGCGCTGCTCTTGGATGACGGTCGCGTGCTTGTCGCCGGCTATGTGGCCTTCGACCTCTTCGATCCGGTCGCGGAGCGCTTCAGCGACGGCGGTTCCTTGCCGGGCGGCGGACGCTCGCATAGCGCTGTGCTGCTTGGCAACGGACGCGTACTCCTCATTGGGGGTTGCTGCAGCGAGGACGGTGAGGCATTTGCCCGCGTCGATATCTATGACCCCACGCTTGGCAGGTTCGAGCCCGCTTTTCCGCTGCCGCGGCCCAGTCTCGGGTTCAGTTCCACGCTCCTGCCGGACGGACGCGTGCTGATCACCGGTGGCCGCCTGCGGACGCAGCCGTTCGTTCGGATTGCCGATACCTACTACTTCGACCCGGCCGGAGGAGGGTGGACTCGTGGGCCTGATCTGAGCGTCCCCCGCGATGGTCATACCGCCACGCTTTTGCCTGATGGTCGCGTTCTGGTCGCGGGAGGCGTCAACCGGCCGGCGCTCGAACCTGTCGTGCCGGATCTGGAGATTCTCGACCCGGCCAGCAACAGCGTCGCGATTGTGGGTGCTCTCGATCAAGCCCGGCGTTTTCATGCGGCCATTCCGCTAGCCAATGGGACGATCGTCATCATTGGTGGTACTGGCAGCGCGCAAGGATCCACCGACGAGGTGGAGCTGCTCGATCCGGTCTCGCAGACCCTTACCATGCTTCCGGACTCCGACTCCCCGCCCGCTGCCTCGGCGATCGTGTTGGACGGCTCACGTCTATTTGCGGTGGGCCTGCGCGCTGGCAATCGCCCGGTCGCGGGAATACTGGAACTTGGGACCGGAACATTCGAAGAGATCGATCCGCCGCAGATCCCGGTCTGGTTCCCGCTGTTCACGCGCTTGGCGGATGGACGGATCCTCGTGCTGGGCGGGGCCAGTTTCAACGTCGCGCAGGGGTTCGCCGAAATTTACGATCCGCTGAGCGGCGAGTTTCATCTCGTGCGTTGACGCGCGGCGCGCGGAAGGTCGTTCAGCCGCTAAATCCCGCAGGCACTGCGCGCAGCGGAGGCCACGACGTCCATCCGGGCCGCGGAGGGGCGCTCTGGCGCGTTCTCGTCGCCGAACACCAGCGCCACGAAGGAGTCGCGCCCGAGCAAACGAATTGTCTCGTCGGTCAGGCAGGTCGCGCTTCCCAGGTCCAGCACCCGCGCGACGGCCTCGACCAAGTAAGTCCCGCGCGCCGACAGCACTTCCAGCAGTTCCGTTGGCGAATGGCTGGCGCTGATCACACTGCCGGTTTCGCAGGCGCGCATGGTGGCCATCCGTCCTCGTCGTGACACCTCGACGCTGGGGCTGTCGCCGGCCCAGTCCTCCAACGCGAGCAGGAACTCGTCGAAGTCCCCCTTGGTATCGCCCAGAATGCCGAGCTGGACGCAGAGTTGGCCGCCCGAATCGATCAGGGTGTACGCGTCGCCGCCCCAGCCCAAGACCGCGTCCAGCGCCTGCACGAAGTCGAGCCGCGTTGAGAGGATGCCGAGCAGGGTGATTTTGGGCCCAATGTCCCGCGACCCAGCACTTGCTCGCCGCTGCGCGGGCGGGGCAGCGCCGGGTAGCGGGCGGTTTCGTTGCTGAGGAAGCGGGCGGGTGCCAGGATCTGCTCGTCGGATGTGGGCGGGGCGCGCAACGCCTCGTGCACGGCCTGCACCCCTTCGATCGCGATCAAGGCATCGACGAAGTGCGGACCGATCGTGTACGGGGCGGAGAGCAGTGTGGGGATGAAGACGTCCCCCGCTGCGTCAATCGTGGCCACAAACGCATCCAGCAACTCCCAGTAGGTCACCTGCTCGGCGTCGGACAGCGACGCGAGATAGGCGTTGGCCACGCTCTCGGCGTCGCCCTCGATCAACGTCAACAGGGCGGACCCCGCATGAACCTCATGCCAGCGGTACGTCAGCTCGAAGTGCTGGTCTTGCAGACCATGCGTCAACTCGTGCACGAGCGTGACGCGCTGCAGCACATTCTTTTCCGCTCCGCGCACGATGATCCGCTCGCCGCTGCCCCCGTATAGCCCGATGACCCCGTCCTCCAGCCCGACGTTGACGTTCTGTGCCAGCGAGTAGTCGGCGTCGACCAGATTCAAGGCCCGCAGGATTGCCGTGAGCTCCGGCTCATACTGTCGTCGCCGATGAACTCCGCCAGATCGTCGCTGCTAACGAACTCCTCGTCTCTGATGAACTCGATCGCGACGGGTCGCTCGAACGCCAGCTCGCGGGCCTCCTCAGCGAAGACGACCAGGTCGACCCACTCTTCGTCCCAGCCCAGCGCCACCAGCGCCTGCTCGTACACGCCCAACTCCGACGGCGTCTCCGCCGGCGTCGATACCGTGGCTTGCGACGTAGCTTCCCCCGTTGCGACATCGGTTTCCAAGACGGGGTCGTCCGCCGCGGAGCAGGCCGCGCCCAGCAGCCCCAGTGCCAGGAGACCCAACAGCCCGGTGGCGAGCGAGGGTGATCGTTTCATGTCGGTCCTGAGCGTTGCGCCACGAGTGGCGCGTTGATCTCCGAGGGAGCGGTCGTGCGCTCCTGACTCAAGAATCGGCAGTCTGAACAAGGACCAGCAGTACGGGCATTTCCGCGCCGGGGCCGGTCACGGCCTACACCGTCACCGACGGCCTCCCGGACAGGCGCAACAGGACGTGACAGATCGAACGGGCTGTTCCTGCCTAAGGTGGACGTAACGGACCGCCGCAACAATCCAGTCTGAGCACATGCCCGAACGTACCGACCTGCGCAACGTCGCCATCATCGCCCACGTGGACCACGGCAAGACCACGCTGGTCGACGCCATGCTGCACCAATCCGGCTCCTTCGCCGCGCACCAGGTCATCGCCGAGCGCGTGATGGACTCGATGGACCTCGAGCGCGAAAAGGGCATCACGATCCTGGCCAAGAACACCGCGATTCGCTACGACGGTGTCAAGGTCAACATCCTCGACACGCCGGGCCACGCCGACTTCGGCGGCGAGGTTGAGCGTGCGCTGGCCATGGTTGATGGAGCCCTGCTGCTTGTCGACGCGAGTGAAGGTCCGCTGCCGCAGACCCGTTTCGTGCTGCGCAAGGCGCTGGAGGCGAACCTGACGATCGTGCTGGTGGTGAACAAGATCGACCGCCCAGACGCGCGTATCCAAGAGGTTGTGGACGAGGTCTACGAACTCTTCTTCGACCTCGACGCGACCGACCAGCAGATCAACTTTCCGATCGTCTACTGCGACGCCCGCGCCGGGCACGCCACCATGGATCCGGCCCAGCCGGGCAGCGATCTCCAGGCGCTCTTCAAGACGCTGCTGGAGGCGATCCCGGCCCCGACCTATGAGGAGGGCCACCCCTTCCAGGCCCAAGTCACCAACCTGGACGCCTCGCCCTATGTCGGACGCCTTGCGCTGCTGCGCATTCATCAAGGCTACGTCAAGGCGGGCCAGACGGTGATCCGCTGTCGGGCCGATGGCACGCAGGAAACCGTCAAACTGACCGAGATCTCCGTCACCGAGGCGCTTGAGCGCGTGGATGCGGAGAGCGCGGGGCCCGGGGAGATCATCGCGATCGCCGGGATCCCGGACATCACCATTGGAGAGACGCTGACCAGCCAGGACGATCCGCGTCCGCTGTCCGTCATCCTCGTCGACGAGCCCAGCCTGGCCATGACGATCGGCATCAACACCTCGCCGCTCGCGGGTCTCGACGGCACGCAACTCACTGGGCGCTTGCTGCAGACCCGTCTTGAAGCCGAAGTCGTGGGCAATGTCT
>CAUYZA010000197.1:0-5890 GCA_963577225.1 Dehalococcoidia bacterium
CCCACCCACTCCCTTACGCACCAGATCCTCCTCGTCGAAGCGCAGCCGCTCGCAGATCGCCATCGCCTCGTCGATGAACTCCCCCTCCGTCGCCACTCGACGCGTGAACGTCACGACGGACGTGCGCCGCTTCCAGCGATTCGGCGACTGACTCCATCGATGCATCAGCGCCACGCTCTCGGCCGGACAGCGCCGGAGCAGCGCCGGCGTGATCCCGGCCTTGCCCGTCGCGAAGTCGTCCACCATCGACCATGACGTGAAGTCGTCCAGGAGTCGGTCGAGGTCCTCAAAGCGCGCTGGCGTCAGATCGTCGAGTCCGGCACGCAGCACCGCGTTTCCCACGTGCCCCTGCTCCTCGATGCGCGCGCGGAAGAGCAAGCTCGCCAGCCCGATCAGGTCGGCGTAGCCCAGCGACTGAAAGCGCGCCCCAAACTTCCCCCGCAGCCCCTTCCACCACGACTTCGGCACGTCGTAGTAACGGATCGACTCCGGCTGATGTGGAGCAGGACCAGGCTCCGCTGAGCGGCACGCTGCACCCTCAAGCGAGGCGACAATCTCCTCGTGCAGTTCGCGCGCAGCGGGCGTAATCCGGATCCGGCGTCGCGCCATTCACTCGGCCCCTACGGCCGCAGACTAACGAAGCGCTCAGCTGTTCGGCGGCCGGCAGGCCTCCACGCCATCGCCGTCGGCAGGCCAGCAGAAATTACTGAAGACCCAGTCCAACAATGCACCCGCCTCCGCAAATCGCGATGGGGCATTCAGCAGCACCACGAACACCCGATGACCACCGCGCGTTGCCGACGCCGCCACCGTCTCGCGCGCAGCGTTCGTGAAGCCGGTCTTCACCCCGTCCGCTCCCTCATAGCCCAAAAACGCGTTGCCGTTCTTCAGTGCGATCCGACGCGATCCGTCCGCCGTCCAACTCACCGTCCCCACCACCTCGCGAAACGCCTCGAACGTCATCCCGTACCGGGAAAGCATCGCCAGATCGTAGGCCGACGCTCGGTGCCCCGCCTCCTCCAGACCGTGCGGATTGAGCAGCTTCGAATCCGTCAGTCCGATCCGTGCCAGCAGCGCGTTGAGCTGCGCCACGAAGCTGGCGTCGCTGCCAGCGACCGCGCGTCCCAGAGCCAGCGCCGCGTCATTGCCCGACTCCAGCATCAGCCCGTAGAGCAGGTCGCCAACGCTGAACTCGTCGCCCGGCCGCAGCCCCATCAACGAACTTCCGGCCATCTTGCCACTGTCCACGTCGACCTCCACCATCCGATCGAGGTCACCCCCTTCCACCGTAAGAATCGCCGTCGCGATCTTGGTCAGACTGGCCGGTGGCAGAGGACGGTGCGAATCTTTCTCGTACAGCACCGTCCCCGAGTCAGCGTCGACGACCACCGCCGTCAGCGCCCCGATCCGCAGGACCCCAGCCGTGCCGATTCGCAGCGGCGGCGGCCCGATCGGCTCGGGTAGAGGACCGTCGTAGCCACCCTCGCTGACCGGGAAGAACCGGCTCACCAACTCGACGCGCCAACGCCCCTCCACCAGTGCCCCATCCGCCACGAGCGTCCCGTCCGCCAATCCGTCACCGCGTACCAGCGCGATCTCCACCCGTGCGCGCTCCCCGTCCGTCGTCGTCGCGATCGACGTCGGGAAGCCGCTCACTCCCACCGATTGCAGCTTGCCCAGGTCGCGGCGCACATCGTCGATGCTGCGCCAACCCCACAGCCGCAACGCCTCCGGACCGGCAAGCTCGAACAACGTGCCCACGTCGTCACGCTGCAACGCGTTCCAATAGTCCAGCACCACCAAGCCCGCTTCGTGGTTGATCGACGTCGTGGCATCGGCCCCGATCCCCGGCGGAACTGACTCGTCCACGTCCACTTCGAGCGCGAGTCGGTACGCACCCAGCTTGGCGCTCACCACCGATACCTCCAGGCGGTAGCGCCCGCCCGACTGCGACGTGAAGCGCACCGCGCCGTCCAGGCCGTGCCCCGAGTCGTCGTCCGCGGACACGAAGCCGCCGTCCGGACCGAACACCTCCAGGTAGGTGTCGGTGCCCAGCTCGCCGTCGGCCTGGGCTGAGAGCGTCTCGCCCGCAGCCAAGTCGACGAAAAACTCGTCCCGGTCGTCGGGCGTCGCCAGGTAGCCCTCAATCGACGCGCCAGCCGCGATCGTCCGCCCCGACTCGTCCGGCGGCTCGGGCAGTTCCTCGGCCAGGATCTGGTAGACCCCGCCGGAGAGCAGATCGAAGGGCCGCACCTCTACCAGATAGGGGCCGTCCGCCGGCAGCCGCAGGATCAGCAACGAGTCGCTATTGACCGAACTCTCGTCGTCGTTCTCGCCCAGTAGCGTGCCCTCGGCATCGCTCAGACGCACGACCGGATCCATCGCCTCGATCCCATCGACGCGGATCCGCACGAGCGACCCCGCCTCGCCATCGACGCGGTAGGCCGCCGACTGGCCGCCACTCAGCGAACCAAGCAGCGGCAGCCCGAAAACGAGCGGCTCGGCGTCCGGCGTCAGAGGTTCGTTGGGCGGCGAGCCGGCCTCCTCGGGTTCGGACGCCTGCAACGCGATCTGAGCGTCGCCTTCGCCGCGCGGCTCTGAAGTCGCCAGCCCCTCGTCGGAGGTCGCGGACTCGACCACCGCGCCGGCGGCGAGTGTAGCAATCGCCATGTCAGGCGGAGCTTCGCCGGGCTCGTCACCGTGCTCGACGGCCCACACGGCAGCCGCCAGCGTCGCGATCAGGACGACGACCAGCGCCGCCGGAATCCACCAACGCGTCGATGACGATAGGGACTCGGCAAAACGCACAGGCAAAACTCGAACTCGTTGCTCTGACATCCTGACGCCGCGGCTCGCCCGCTTGTTCCCGACGATCGCGCGCGCGCGCCTATCATGCACCCATGACTGAAGTCTTCGGCGTTTGCCCCCCACGCTTCGAGGCCGTCCGTACGGCGTTCGCGGAGGTGATCCGCCAGGACCACGAGGTCGGCGCTGCCCTCGCGATCAGCCAGCACGGCGAAGCCGTGCTCGACATCTGGGCCGGCCACATCGACGCGGATCGTACCCAGCTCTGGCAGCGCGACACCATCGTCAATCTCTACTCCGTGGGCAAAGCGATCACCGCGCTCTGCCTCTTGCAACAGGTGGAGCTGGGACACATCGACCTGGACACCCCGGTCGCACACTACTGGCCGGAATTCGCCCAGGCCGGGAAGGAGCGGATCCCGGTCCGCCAGCTCCTCACCCATGAAGCTGGCTTACCTGCAATACGCAAGGCACTCCCGCCCGGCAGCTCCCTCGACTGGGATCTTTTCTGCACCGCGCTGGCCGAACAGGAACCTTGGTGGGAGCCCGGCAGCGCACACGGATATCACACCAACACGTTCGGCTATCTGGTTGGCGAAGTCCTGCGTCGAGTCACCGGCCTGAGCGTGGGCACCTATCTGCGCGACGAGCTCTGCGGCCCCGGCCAAATCGACTTCCACATCGGCTTCGGCCCGGAACTCGACCACCGCGTCGCCGACGTTCTGCCCGCCGCCCCCCGCGACGAAGGCGGCGATCTGCCCGAACCGTCTGAGATGCAGAAGAGGGCCACCCTGAACCCGCCCGGCCTCTCCGGCCAGGAGATCGTCAACCACCGCTCGTGGCGCGCCGCGGAGGTGCCGGCCACCAACGGACACGGCAACGCCCGCGCGCTGGCCCGCCTCTACGGAGCGCTCGCAACCGACGGCGAGCTCGACGGTCTGCACATCCTCAGCCCGGAATGGATCGCCCGCGCCCGCGCCGAAGCCGTCTACGGCACCGACGTCATGCTCGGCCGCGTCACCCGCTTCGGCCTCGGCTTCCAGCTCGCGATGGAGAAACGACCACTCGGACCCAACCCACGCACCTTCGGCCACTTCGGCGCGGGCGGCTCGTTAGGCTTCGCCGACCCGGACGCCGCCATCGGCTTCGGCTACGCCATGAACCGCGGCCGGGCCGGCTGGCAACACCGCCACGTCCGAAACCTGATCGACTTGATCTACCAGGCGCTCTAGCCGGCGCGCGCCAGCAACCTTCGCTCGCGCTCGGTCGAACGACCGCATCCCGCCCCCCACGATCGCATTACTGCGCGATCGTGTGTTCGGAGTTTATTTCGCACTAGAGAAGAGATATCTGGTGCGGAAATCCGGACTCGAGGCTTTGATGGACTCCTAGCTCATTCCCATTGAGTCTCGCTCCTCCGCGTGCATAAAGTGCGCTCCGCATCGAGATCTGGACGACGAAGGATCCTCGCCACATGAAGCCGGTGCTCTGGCTCCTGCCTGCGCTCACACTGACCGCCGCCCTGATCGGGATCCTCTTCCTAGGCAGTGCTCGGGTCGACGCCCAGGCGCCTCCCCCAATCCCGCACACCTTCTTCGGCGACCGCGCGACGCTCGATGGCGCCGTCGTCGTCGTCGTCGGAACGCTGGTCGTGGCACTCGATGAGGACAGCCGACTCGTCGCGTCCACCACGGTCCAAAACTCAAACTTCGTGCTCCGGATCGACTCCGAGCAGCACCAACGCATCCGCTTCACCATCGGCAACGCCGTCCCCACCGGCCTTTTCAACGTTGCAGCCGGCTCGCTCACCGAGGTCAATCTGGACCTGAAGACGCTGTCAGGCGGAGACACGGATCCGGCTGAAGTGGACCCCACTCCGCCCGCGGAGGATGACGCGGAGACCGACGGGGGTATCTCAGCAGACACGGGACCC
This sequence comes from Dehalococcoidia bacterium, assembly GCA_963577225.1. Classification (GTDB taxonomy): domain Bacteria; phylum Chloroflexota; class Dehalococcoidia; order Bin125; family Bin125; genus JAPUIR01. The sequence goes on from CAUYZA010000197.1 coordinate 4,739, forward strand.
GGCACCCTTCCCAGCGCGGGCAATGGTGGTCTCAGCGGTGTTGACGACGACGCCATACGCGGCACGTTGCTCCTCGTCTTCGCGGTCTTCGTCGCGCTCAGCGCGGTCGTCGGAGTTCGCTTCACGCGCGCACGACTGACCCCAACATCCCGAGTTGCGTACGATACGGGCTGCCCAGAGGCCGTCCGGTTTCGTCCACGGCCGGACCGGCCAATCAAACCACCAGCCGAACTAGGCGAGGTCAGCGATGCCGGCAATAGCCAGAGTCCGATTCGAAGCGTTGCGAACCATGGAAGACGGCGCCCTGCGAGTCGGCGTGCTCGCCGCCGAGTCCAGCGACCGACTCTGGGCCTTCAAGAACTCCATCGCCGACAACATGGTCATGGCCTGCGGCTTTGGCGGGCCCGTCCCCCTGCTTGACATCCCGGAGTACCCCGTCACGATCTTCGTCCGCCCCGGCGGCGACCCCGAACGCCTCGAACTCTTCACGTGGGACCCTCTGACCTCGGCCGGCACTGGCTTCGACTACGCCGACTTCGCGCCGGTCGCCGAAGTCCCCGCCGTCCCCATGTTTGGCGCCGGCAGCTTGCACATGTTCATGACCCAGGAACGCGGCGGCGCCAAGCACTACTTCGTACGCGCCCACGACCCCGACGGCGGCACCCGCGACTCCGACCTGATCCGCTCCAAGATCGAAAGCGCCCCAACTCGCGGACGCAGCGGGGCGTTGCGCATGTCACCCGGCGCTCAGCCCACCTTCCAGTGGCCCCACTTCGTCGACCCCGGCCTCTGGATCTCATTCTTGATGGTGCTTGAAGGTCCCGAGCGCACCTTGCGCACCGGCGTCTACTCCTGGTCGACCCGCTGGCGCTTCCCCGAGATCCGGCACGTGCCGTTCTTCTACCACGACCCCGATCCCACACCCACCCTCACACCCGGACAGGAATACGAAGCGATCTACGCCGCCATCGACTCCGACCGCTGGATCCGCTATGCCGACTCACTCAAGTTCATCGCTCCGTGAGGAGCGTGATGATCAGCTCCGTGACGAGCGCGATGTTCAGTTCCGCGAGGAGCGCGATGTTCAGTTCCGCGAGGAGCGCGATGTTCAGTTCCGTGCGAAGCGCGGATCATCAGCCGGTGAGCAAGACT
>CAUYZA010000198.1:0-5848 GCA_963577225.1 Dehalococcoidia bacterium
GGTTATTCGCGGAGGGAGGGGATTACGCCGCTCTCCCCAGCTGCGCGGCGGTGATCGGTCGATCGTCGCGAAGAGAACGGATGCCGCTAGGTGGCGGCGGCCTGCACTGCTGCCAGCACAGCGGCCGGTTCCATCCGTGTCGTGTAGTCGGCGTTCACGTAACGCGCAGCCACCTTCTGATCCTGTCCGATGACGTAGGTGGCCGGCACCGGCAGCATCCAGCCGGTGCCAGGGCTGGATTTGGGCAGGTCCATCCCGAACCCCGCATAGGCCCGCTGGAAGAACGGCGTTAGCTCAAAGCCGAGCCGGTAGGCCGCAATCGCAGTCCCTTCGACATCGTTCAGGTTGGGGATCGTCGCCTTGGTCTTTTCCATCAGCTGCATGGAGGTCTCGTCCGTCTCCGGACCGATCAAGAAGATCTCGCCGCCCAGCGCCTGGACTTCGTTGTAAATGCTCTGCAGACCTTGAACCTCAAGGTTGCAGTACGGTCACCACTGCCCTCGATAGAACGAAAGCACCACGGGGCTGTTGGCCAGGGCCGCGGCCAAGCTCCGCACGGTGTCGCTCCCGGCTTGGTGCAGCGTGAAGTCCGGCGCGGCCTCACCCACGTCCAGCGCCTTCGCCGCGACATTCTGTTCCACGTCCGCGATCATGTTGCGCAGATTCTCCTGAAATTCCTCAGGAAACCGTTCGGCCGACGCCGCGCGGATCGGCGCGGCTTGGGGCTCAAATTCGAAGACTGCACTCATCCCAACCCCTTCTCCCCGTCGATCTCCCTGACCGACTTCAGAATACTGTAGTGACTGATCGGCTCGCGAGCTTCGCGTCGCCTCCCAGTTGTACGCTCGACAAGGCGGGGGGGCTTCATTGCTCGCCCGCAGGGCCGACCATATACTGAGGCGCAGCCGCCGCCGGCCGCTGAACAAGCGGTCGCCAACGGTCAGCGCCGGTTCGGCTGTCGGCATCGTTCAGCAGCTAGCGCTTCTCCGAAGGGGGAGCCCGTGGCCTACGAAATCGTTGAATGGTGCATTGGCTGTACCGCCTGCACCAACCGCTGCCCCACGAACGCCATCTACGGGGCGCGCAACGACATTCACTACATCGACCCGGTGTTGTGCATCGACTGCGGCGCCTGCGGCGCGGTCTGTCCCGTCGAGTCCATCCTCGATGATGACGGCGACATCTGCCGCAAGTTCCCCCGCAAGGAATTCCCCCTCGCCCACGTTGACGCAGAGAAGTGCATCGGCGGCGGCTGCGAACTTTGCATCAACGTCTGCCCCTTCGACGCGCTCGTGCTGGAGGTCACCGACGAGGCCTTCGACTTCTTCGGCCAGGCAAGCGTGATCGAGAAGAATTGCACCGGCTGTCGCCTCTGCGAGGATTCCTGTGGCTGGGATGCGGTCCACATTCTGCCCGATCGTGACCTGCTCAAGAAGGTCCACTACCCCGACGACGAACCGACGCCGGGCCAAAAGAAGTTCAAGAAGGTCGCAGCACCCGCCTAAGAGGCGCAGCAGCCGCGGCCGCGTCGAGCAAAGGGCAGCCTTGAGGCTGCCCTTTTCGTTTGTCTGCGTTGGCCGGCCCAGCTCAGTTCGCGACGAGCTCGCCGTCGTCGTAGATGGACTCGATGATCGAGGTGTCGATAGCGGCAGCCACGTCGGTCGCCCCTTCGATTCCGCCGAACTCCAGCAAGACATCGTGCAAGGCTTGGAACTGCGCCTCCGTGAACGTCCCCAGCCCCTCGGTTGCGGTCCGCTCTGAGACCGCGTTGGTCAGGTCCGTGTCGAGCAGGAAGCGCTCATGGGCGAGATCGGCGTCCTCCGAGATGAATGCCTGCGTCGCCGCGATGGCCGCCGCCGGATTCTCCAAGGCGAAGGCGAAGCCGCGCATCGTCGCGACTAGGAAGCGCCGCAACCGCTCGCGGTTCGTCGCATCCGCCAAGAACTCCTCCGTCACGACGTAGGTCACGCCCAGAGTCGGTACGCCCACATCGGCAGCTTGGAAGACACGCACGTCGACGCCGAAGACCCGCTCCAACGTGTCGGGCTCGTTGTCGAGGAAGACCGGGTAGACGTCCACCGCGCCCTCGCTAAGCACGACGGGGTTGAAACCCACATCGACCAGCGTCACGTCGTCGACGCTGAGCCCCGCCGAGTCCAGCAGAGCAATGAACTCAGCCTGGATTACGCCCTTGACGCCCACGGTGCGGCCCGCGAAGTCGGCCGGCGAGTCGATTCCGCTCTCCTCAAGCACCGCGTAGCCCAGGTCGCCGCGCTGGCCGAAGAGCGCCACCGCCACCAGCGGCAGGCCCACGCCTGCCCGGCGCTGGAGGACTTCGGAGGCGGGCTGCGTTGTCAGATCGATTTCGCCCGCCGCGATTAGTTGGATGTGTTCGCTCGTGCCCAGCGCCGCATGCCGGATCTCGACGTCGAGGCCGACGTCGTCGAAGAAGCCTTCCTCTTCCGCCACGTAGACCGCGACGAATGGCAGGTTGGCCTGGGCGCGGAATCCCGCCATGTAGCTGAAGCTGAGCGTGTCTGGCGGGGCACCGTCATCGTCGCCACCGCAGGCGGCGGCTACGAGTCCGATCGTCAAAACGGCCAAGAGAAGAAGCAGCCAGCGTCGATGTTGATCGGCGAAGGGTTTCGAACTCAAGCTGCGCAGCATGGTGGGCCTCCAGTTACTGGAGCCGGCCATGAACGCAAAGCAGGGCCGACCCTTTCAGGCCGGCCCTCGCGAACGAGCAGCTAGGGGCTAGACGCCGCCTGTGAGTTACGTGCTGAGATTGCAGCGACGCTAGACGCGCGCGCCGTCCGTGGTCAACCGTGCGGGCTACGCAGGGTCGACGGAGCTAGTCGCTCACGCCTTCCGACAAGTCGCCAACATCGCCGGCGTCGCCCTCGCCGCCGTACGGTGCGCTCTGATTGAGCACGTATGACTTGAACCACCAGCCGTCCACGGCGTCACGTCGGAACTCGGCTACCAAGCGATGGTGGTAGCGCACTTTGAGGTCCGTGCCGAGATCGACGTCGTCGCCTTCGATCTCGAGCAGCTCCTGGCTGCCAGTGATCTTGATCACCACCCGCGCGACTTCACGGCGTGCGATCTTTTGCGGAATGCGGCCTTCCACGTTTGTGGGGTCTTCATCGTCGTCGTGCGCGATGTTCGCTTGCGCCGCTTGCACCTGTGTGGGCGGGGGGTCGCTGGTCTCGTTCGTCATGGATCTGCCTTTGTCACGGTCTGCATCACTGGGCGTAGGCGTGGCCCGGCCCTGGTTTGTTCGTCACTGTCTCACGCTGATTGACGTACGGTGCCAGGACAACGTCAGACGCTCCACGATCACGATCGCCGTGTTCATCATTACGCCTATCAGCGTCAAGACGAAGATCGCCGCGAAAACCTCGTCCAACTGTACGTTGCGCTGTTCGATGTTGATGATCGCGCCCAGACCGCTCTGCTGCGGCGAGAAAAACTCCGCCACGACCGCTCCGATTAGCGCCAAGGTGGCTGAGATCTTCAGCGCGGCAAAGAGGAACGGCAGCGCCGACGGCGCCCGCAACAGCCGGAACACCTCCAGTGGCGACGCATGCAGCGAGCGCAGAAAGTCCAACGTGCGCGGATCCACATCGCGCAGCCCGGCGATTGCGTTGATCAGAACCGGGAAGTAGGCGATCAAGGCCGCAATCGCCACTTTCGGCTGCCAGCCGAAGCCAAACCAGATCACGAAGAGCGGCGCGAGCGCGACGATCGGCGTGACCTTGACCATGATCGCCACCGGCAGCAAGGCGCGCTCCAGGTTCTGCGAGTGCGCCATGAAGATGGCGAACACGAAGGCCACACCGCTGCCGAGAGCCAGTCCCGCCAGAGACACCCACAGCGTCGACAGTCCATTCTCGGCGTAGCGACCTGGGTCGCTGAAGAGCGCGTCGAACGACGAGCTGGCGCGCGGCAGCACGAACTTGCTCTCGTTGCTGATCTCGATGTAGAGCTCCCAGACCGCGCCGACGGCCACCAACGCGACGAGTGGGGGCAGGACGTAGGGCAGCGTCGCGCGCCCCCACTGGCCCCAGTCCAAGCGCAGCGGCGGACTGCGCCGGTCCGTCTCGCGCGGCTCCGATCGATCAGTCACGCACCGGCCTCCTCCGCGGTCTCGTCGCGCAGCTGGCCCCGAATCGAATCCAGATAGTCCAGGAAGACCGCGTCCCGCTCGTGCTCGGGGCGCCGCGGCCGGGGCAAGTCGATCGAGACTGACGCCTTGATCACTCCAGGCCGGGCGCTCATCACGAGCACTCGGTCTGAGAGCGCAACAGCCTCCGCCACGGAGTGCGTGACAAAGATGACCGTCTTGGGCCGCTGGACGCTCGCCTGTTCCCAGATCCGCAGCAGTTCGTAGCGCATCTGCTCCCGGGTGATCTCGTCGAGCGACGCCAGTGGTTCGTCCATCAGCAGCAGGTCGGGGTCATGGGCGAGTGCGCGGGCCAGCGCCACACGCTGTTGCATGCCGCCGCTCAATTCGTGTGGCCGGTAATGCGCGAACGCCTCTAGCCCCACCATGCCCAGTAACTCCGCAGTCCGATCGACGCCCGGCTCACTCGACTTGTTGACGATCAGAGGCAGGCGCACGTTGGCTTCCACGTCGCGCCAGGGCAACAGCGCTGGTTCCTGGAAGACCAGGCCGAGCCGCTTGCCGGCCTGCGCGGCCTGAGGTGACGCGCCCAAGATCTCGACGCGGCCCGCGGTCAGCGGCTGCAATCCGGCGATGGCGCGCAGCAACGTCGATTTTCCGCAGCCGCTCGGCCCTACGATCGAGACCCACTCGCCCGCCGCAACCAGCAGCGAGACGTCATCGACAGCGAGTAGCCCGGTCTGAGCATCGCCGTAGCGCACGGAGACGCCTTGCGCAGCGATGGCCTGAGTCGCGACGTAGCTGCCCAGGGTCATCGGCTCGCGCTCATCATGTCGGTCGCCTCTCCAGCGCCGAGCGTACCCCAGCGCCCTTCCCCTGGTGCCGGGTCGATACCCGGCGCGCGGCCCGGCAGAGTAGCGTGCCGCTTGCGCACCGCACCTGGGACGACGCACGTGCGTCCTCGGCGATTTCGCGTCGGTGGGTGGCTGATCTATCGTTACGTTCGCGCTGGAGCAGCGGCGGCGAATGCCACCGGCGAGCGCGGAGGCGCGACGCAGGAGGCATCGATGACGACGATCGGGTTCATCGGCGGTACCGGACCCGAGGGGCTCGGGCTGGCCATGCGAATGTCGCTGGCTGGGCACGCAGTCCGTATCGGCTCGCGCCGCATTGAGCGGGCCGAAGAGGCCGCGACGACCGTGCGGGATGCGGTCCAAGCGGCCGGGGGTGATGCCGACAGCGCCGGGGCGCTCAACGCCGATGTCTGCAGGGAGTCCGATCTGGTGGTCATTGTGGTGCCGTTTGAAGGCCACGCCGCGACCTGCGCTGACCTGGCCGAGTCGATCGGTGACAAGCTCGTGATCGACGCGGCGGTGCCGCTCGTGTTCAAGGACGGCCGGCCCGGCGTCGAGGAGGTGCCGGAGGGAAGCGCTACGGAGCAGGCCCAGGCGCTGCTACCGGCCGCGACGGTGATCGGCGCGTTCCACAACCTCAGCGCCAAGCGGCTGCAGGACCTGTCCCAGCCCATCGCAGGCGACGTTCTGGTCACCGGCGACGACGAGCAAGGCAAACAGGCCATCCTGGACCTCGTCGCGTAGCTCACTGCCCTGCGCGGAATCGACGCCGGCCCGCTTGCCATGTCGAAATTCGTCGAGGATCTTACCGCCCTGATTCTGGGCATCAATCACAGATACAAAGCCAGCGCCGCCATCCAAATGGTGG
>CAUYZA010000199.1:0-5834 GCA_963577225.1 Dehalococcoidia bacterium
TCGGCGCTGTCGCAGCAGCAGATAGTGGCCACCACGTTGGCAGCGCTCCGACAAGCGTTCCCGGAGGCGGCTGCGGCGGAGCTGTTGCAGTGGCGGGTCGTGAAGGAACTCGACGCCACCTTCCTGCCCCGTCCGGGACTGGCGCCGTTCCGGCTGGGCCCAACGACATCGATCCCGAACCTCGTCCTCGCAGGCGCTTGGACGGATACGGAATGGCCCGCCACGATGGAGTCGGCCGTGCGCAGCGGTCAGGCAGCGGCCGCGGCCGTCTTGCGGCAGGGCTAGGCGCGCCGCAAGCCAGCGCTCGAGATCCCTGTTGTATCTTGGCGGCGACCACCAGGCATCACCGCCGGGTCCGCTGGCCCGATTCACGACGGAGGCAGCCATGACGCGCTACGTGAAGACGCTCGAAGATGTGCGCCGCTTGCAGAAGCTGTACGCGGAACCCGAGTTCGAGCAGCACCGCAGCATCTCCGCCGTGTACGAGACCGACCCGGAGATCATCGCGGCCGTGCTGCCGCCACCGCTGAAACCGACCGACCGGCCCTTGGTCAGCGTCGGCGTCTCGCACATCGGCCTCTCCAACACACTGCAGCCGTTCGGTTCCGCCGGACTCAGCGTGCGCTGCGAGTACGAAGGGCTGGTGGGCGACTACCCCCTGACGATGCCGATGTCGACTGACAGCGCGGTAGTCTTCGGGCGCGAGCTGTACGGCGAGCCGAAGAAGGTTGCCGCGATCGAGGTGCGCACCGAGGGCGACGAGATCGTGGGCACGGTCGAGCGCTACGGCACGACCTACATCGAGCTACGTGGCACCGTGGTCGAAGAGGGCGAGCCCGGCGACGCGGGCGAGTCGAGCCGCTTCTACTTCAAGTTCATGCCCGCCCCGGACGGCAACGGCTTCGACAACGACCCGGTTCTGGTGCGTGTGCGCCACACGGGCCGCATGCGCGTGGTGCGCCGGCTCGAAGGCACGATCACGCTGCGTGAGTCCGCGCATGACCCCGTCGTCGACATTCCGGTGCGCAAACAGCTCCGCATGGCGTACTCCGAGGGCGACGTCTATACGCACGGTGAGATCCTGACCCGCGTCCCCGGCGAGTCGTTCCTGCCGTATATGTTCGGCAAGCTCGACGACTTGGAACTGCTTGCGCAGGAGGTTGGCACCGGGGTCGTCCGCGCGTAAGCCGTCGACGGTCGCCGCCGTAGGCCGCTCAGCGGCCTCGTAGCGGCCGCAGGCCGCGTTCCTTGCGCAGCGCGTTGCAGTGCACCAGCAGCGGCGGATCCGCCTGGATGAAGCGCGACAGCGCCCCGGTGCTGACGCCGGCCCGTTGGGCGGCCTCGTTTACCACGGCATCGACGGCGACGAAGAGGTCCAGGAAGCGCTGGACCCCGCGCGGATAGTCGGCATGCCGCGGGCCCAAGCGCTTCGACTTTGGTGCACCGAGCACGGCACGCAGTTCAACAGGCGGCGTGTAGCGCTCCAGTTCGACGGGGCGCCGTACTTCATGCGCGATCGCGATGCGCAGCCGCCGCAGAGCCTGCTGGCGGTTCTGCAGTTGCGAACGTCGCTCCGAAGCCTGCGCCGTGACGGCGCTGGGCTCGTGGGTCAGGCGCACGGCCGTGTCCGTGCGGTTGCGATGCTGGCCGCCCGGACCGGAAACGCGGAACGTGTCGACGCGGCACTGCGCGAGCAGGGCGTCGTCGTCGAGTACGAGGTAGTCGGCGCTGGGCTTCACTCAGGCATGATGACAGTCCGCAGGCGCGGCCGGCGCTAGCCTGGCCGGGAGGAACCCACGTGCCTGATCGACAGCTGATCTCCAGCGGCAGCCCCTACGAGTCCACCTTTGGCTTCTCGCGCGCCGTGCGCGTCGACGATCGAGTTTTCGTGGCCGGGACGGCCCCGATCGAGCCGGACGGCTCGACCACGCCGGGCGGCATGGCGGCACAGGCACGTCGCTGCCTGGCGATCATCGAGGAAGCCCTAGTCGAGGCCGGGGCGTCGCTCTCGGACGTCGTGCGCACGCGGATCTTCGTCACGGACATCACGCTCAGGGAGGAGGCCGCCACGGCACACGCGGAGGCCTTCAGCGACGTACGACCGGCCGCGACGATCGTGCAGGTTTCGGCGCTGGTGGCGCCCGAGATGCTGGTGGAAATCGAGGCGGAAGCCGTGATCGGCAGCACTCAGATCAGCGGAGACGAGTGAGCCTTGGCGCTGTTCGTTCTGCTGCATAGTCCGCTAACGGGGCTGCTGACCTGGGCCCACGTGGCGAACGAGCTCTGGGAACGCGGCATCGACGTCGTCGTGCCCGGCCTGGCCAGCGACCCCGCGACGTGGCGCGCGGGGACGACCTACTGGCAGCAGCACGTGCAGCAGGTAACCGAGTCGGTCGCCCAGTTGCGCAGCGCGGGGCCGGACTCCGCCGACCCCGACGAGGACGTCGTGCTGGTGGGGCACTCCGGGGCGGGCGTCTTGCTGCCGGCGATCGGCGCGGCGCTGGAGCGGCGGGTCGCGGCCTACATCTTCTGCGACGCGGACCTGCCCCAAGAGGGCGCATCGCGCTTCGACAGCTTCACCGACACGGACGACGTCGAGTCGTTCCGGCGCGCCGCCGTCGACGAGATGCTGCCGCCCTTCCCGGAAGCCGTGTTGGAGCAGACGATCCCGGACCCCGGGGTCCGAGCGCAGTTCCGCGAGGATCTGCGCTCGACGCCGCTGGAGGTCTATGAGGAGCCGATCCCGGTGCCGGAAGGGTGGCCGGACGCCGCCGTCGCGTACCTGGGCTTCAGCAAGAGTCGCGACGCCTATCGGGCTTCGATCAAGACCGCCGTCGAGGGCGGCTGGACCTTCAGCGAGCTGGGGGGAGCGCACTTCCACATGCTGGTCGATCCAGGCCGCGTGGCGCGCGCGCTGCTCGACCTGGCACGCAAATGCGGAGTCGAAGTTGAGCAGGAACCGGCCGGCTAGACGACGGCGACGCGCTCCGACAGATCGAGCGCGGGCAAGCAGCTATCGTTGCCTGGCAGGGGATGATCGAGACAGGGGAGGGGCCGATGCCAGCAGACGTCCAAGCCAGAGACCGCGACGCAACCATTAACGGTCTGCACCTCCACTTTCGCGACTGGGGCGGCGATGCGCCGCTCTCGGCGATCGCCGTGCACGGGTTCGCGCTCAACGCCCACTCCTTCGACGAGGTAGCCCCCGCGCTCAACGAACAACTGCGCGTTTTCGCCTTGGACCAACGCGGGCACGGCGACAGCGCCTGGGCGCCGGAGTTGAGCGACTACACGCGCGACAACATGGTGGCCGACATCGGCGGCCTGATCGCGGAGCTCGCGCTGGATCAGCCGATCCTGATCGGACACTCGATGGGCGGGATGAACGCGATGACCTACGCGGGGCGCAACCCCGACGCGGTGCGGGCGCTGATCCTGATCGACGTGGGCCCCGAAGTCAGCGTCGATGGGGCGCAGGAGGTACGCCAGTTCGTGGCCGGTCCCTACGCGATGGAGAGTCTGGACGCTTGGGTGGACCACACGCACAAGTACTACCCCTACCGCTCGAAGGACCGGATCCGAGCGAGGTTGTCGGTCTCCCTACGTGAGACCGACGACGGGCAGATGGCGAAACAGTTCGACGAGCGTTTCCGCGAGGAAGGCTTCGCCGGCGTCGCTCGGGCGGAAGACGACATCTGGGATGTCGCCCGCGCGGTTTCCTGCCCCACGTTGTTGCTACACGGCGAGAAGAGCCCGGTCTTGAAACGCGAGCAAGCCGAGGCCTTCGCCGAGGCCAACTCGCATGTCGAGCTCGTCACGATCGCGGAGGCGGGACACTCGGTCGCCGGCGACCAGCCGGATGCCTTCGTGGCCCAGGTCAGCCGTTTCCTCGCCTCGCTTGGCAGCTCCTAGCGCGCCGCGAATGCAGGAAGACGCGAACGGCCCAGACTCTCAGAGCTCGGCCTTCCCAAGCTGGATACGCCTCTCGCCTGGGGGCGTGATGGTGCTAATCGTCCTCTCGGGTGCGCTGGCCTTCGGCATTGTGGCAGTGGTGCTGAGCGGCAACGCCCGCACCGCGACGACCGGCTACTACGGCATCGTCGCCGACCTCTCCGCCGGCGCCGTGGCCGATATCGCCCTGCTCGCACCGGTCGACGTGCTGCAGTCCTGCCTACGCGGCGAGGAGTCGGGCTGTGCCCAGCAGGCGCAGAACGTGCAAGCGGTGGCGGCGCGCCTGGGACAACTCGCGAACGGGATCGGCGCCAACACGCCCACCTTCGACGCGACGATCTGGCAGTCGGCCTATTTGACCGCGCTGGGCGATCTACGCGTGGCGCTGGGAGCCCAGGTGGTCGCGATTGAGGCGCGCGATCGCGATGCGTTCGCCGCGGCCGTCGAGACGACGCGCGCCGCCGTGGCGCGCGAGGAAGAGCTGACGGCAGAGTTCAACCAGCGCTTCGCCGGCGATCTGAGCCGCTAGAGCCGGATCGCCAGAGTCGAGTCGCCAAGAACAAAGGCATCGCTCAGCTATCCTCGCTCGTGCCGGGTGGGACCTGCGGCGGAGACCGAAAGGATTCGCATGCCTGCCTACCTCATTGCCCAGGAACGGATCGACGATCCCGAGCGCTTTCAGCAGTACCTCGACGGCGTCGTGCCGACACTTGAGGCGCACGGCGGCCAACCGCTTGTGATCGCCGATGAAGCGGAGTTGCTCGAGGGCGAGAGCGACCTGATGCGGCTCGTCGTGCTGCAGTTCGAATCGGTCGAAGCCGCCAGAGCTTGGCACGACTCGCCGGAGTACCAGGCGGTCGCCGAGCACCGCAAGGCGTCATCGGTGCATCGCTTCCTGCTCGCCCCGGGCTTCGAGTTCCCTGGCTAGAGCGAGCCGGCCTTAGCGGAACATGTCCATCTCGGCGGGGCGGATCAGCGACGTGTGGTCGTGCGACTCGTCCAGCGGGACATCGAGACCACGCACAACGGCGACCGGGACGCGGTCGAGCTTGTTCATGACCGGCTCGCTGGCCCCGGCAAGCTGGTCGGCCAGGGCCATCACGGTGACGCGCAGTTCGTAGCCCTCGGAATCCACCTGGCCCTCGTACGAGAGCAGCGGATTCATGCCGCTGACACCAATCGCGACGTTGGTCAGCCCATCGCGCCAAGGACGGCCGAAGGTGTCGGTCACGATGATCGGCACGTCGGGCTGACCGAGTGCGACCAGCCCCTGCCGGATGCCGTGCGCCGAGGCTGACGAGTCGACGGGCAAGAGCGCGACGGCGTCGCCGCCGCCGATGTTCGACGCGTCAACGCCGGCATTGGCACAGATCCAGCCGTGATGCGTCTCGGCGATGATGATGCCGCGCTCCATCCGCACGATGCGTCGGCACTCGCGCAGGACGAGTTCGACGGCACGGGCGTCCTTCTCCCACTGCTCGGCCCACTGGATCGCCATCGCACCCGGCTCGACGTCGGCCAGTGCAATGACGCGGTGTTCGGCCTTGCTAATGATCTTTTGGGTGATGCAGAGCACGTCGCCGGTCTCGAGCGGAGTCCCCTGCGCCAGCAGCGCGGCATCGATGACGGCGGCGAGGTCATCGCCCGGCCCCACTTCGGGGATGCCACCCACAGCGAAGACGCGGTATTCCGAGAAGGCTGGCACGGCGCTACCCCAATCCCACCATTTGGATGGCGGCGCTGGCTTTGTATCTGTGATTGATGCCCAGAATCAGGGCGGTAAGATCCTCGACGAATTTCGACATGGCAAGCGGGCCGGCGTCGATTCCGCGCAGGGCAGTGAGCTCCGCGACGAGGTCCAGGATGGCCTGTTTGCCGTGCTC
>CAUYZA010000200.1:0-5825 GCA_963577225.1 Dehalococcoidia bacterium
AAAGCCGCACAGCATCATCCCCAGCGCCATCAGCGCGGGGGCAATGCTGGGATCGGGCATGTGGACGCCTTCCGGCAGCGCGTGCTCTTCCGCCTCGACCGGCGCCTCAACGGCGGGTGCCGCCAGCGCCAGCAAGTCGCCGTCCGGGGACGGGGCCAGCGAGCCCAACTGAGCCGGGGCCGGCGTGCGGTAGGACTCCACGATGCGCTGGCGCGATGCCCGATAGATGCTGGGTCGGAGGGCGGGCGGCAGCAGTTTCGCGATACGGCCAAAGATGTCCGGCCCGCTATAGGCGTCCGAGACCTCCACGCCATACGCCGCCGTTTGGCGCCAGGTGCGCAGCCCGGCAAGGCTGACGTCGAAGTCGCGGCAAAGTCGTGCCGCGCGTCCCGCCTGCCCGGCCGGCACATAGAGGTAGAACGCGCCCGCCCGCGACAGCGGCGCCCAACGGTCGCGCGCTTCCTCTTCCGTCACCTCGTGGCGAAGCGCCACGATCGCCAGTGCCTGCACGAAGTGCCCGGGCTCCTCTGCGACGAGCACATCGGGGTAAATCCAGCCACCGCTCTTGAGCTCTACGCCCAACCGCGGCTGCGGAAAATTGACGAACGTCTGCCAGCTGGGATGGTCGGGGGACGGGTAAGCGAAGCGCTGCGTCGCGAGGTCGCTGATGACGCTTCCGCGCTTGGCTCGTTGGCTCTCGACGGTCGGCATCGACTCGCTCGTCCTCGCTCGTCTTGACTCGTCAACCAGGGGGGAGCGCTTCACACCGCACCCTGGCCGCTGGCCAAAGCGGTGCCCGGCCAGTGGGGCATCCCCCAAGGCATCCACAGTTTGGTCGATTGTGCACGCTGGCACAACCGTATCTTGGGCACGGATCGCGAGCGTAATAACGGGCGAGAAGATGGAGACGAAACCCGCCGCAGCGGCTGATCGGAGCGGTCCTACCAGCGAGCGTTCGACCTAGTTGACGGCGCGCGAGTCCTGGTTGACCGCCACGTACTTGGGGCGATAAATCGCCACGCCCCGGCCGCCACGGAAACCCTGCCGCTCATCCACGATCTGGGCGCCGATCCCGGCCACGCGCGACCAGCCGAACAGGGTCGTGTAGTACTCCATGTCGGTGAAGCCCACCGCGCGCAGCAGCGTGCCCGAGACGAAGTCCACGTTGGGCCAGGGGTTCTGGATCTTCGCGTTCTCCGACAGCACCTTCGGCACAACCGTGCGCATCACTTTGACGATCTGGAAATACTCGTCGTCCGGCGCGATCTCCTCGCCCAGCTCGAACTCCACCTTCGCGCGGGGGTCTTCCTGGCGCAGTACGGCGTGACCGAAACCATAAATCAGCTCCCCGGACTCGAGCCGGTCACGGATTCGTTGCTCCGCCGTCGCCGCGTCGCTCGTGCCGATCGCCTGGACCATCTCGAAACAATCTTGCGTCGCGCGGCCATGCCGCGGGCCAGCCAGGCCGTTCATCGCCGAAGCCATCGACTGGTAGACGTCTGCCAGCCCGGAGGCGACGGCCTTACCGGCGAAGGTCGAAAGGTTGCCACCGCCGTGGTCCATGTGCAGGTTGTAGTAGACCCGCAGCAGTTTGATCTGCTGTTCCTTGTCGGCGCCCGGCATGTCCAGCATGTGGACGAAGTTCTCGACGTAGCCCAGGTCCGAATTGGGCCCGATCGGGTCGCCCCAGCCTTCGCGAATGCGGAAGATCGCGGCCAGCACGATCGGCATACGCGCCACCAGGTTGAGCGAGTCCTCTTTGTAGTCGCCGGTCTTGGTCGTCATGCCCAACAACTGGATCGCCGTGCAGAACCACTCCATCGGGTGACCCGCCCGCGGCAGCGCCCTGAGCAGTTCGATCATCGACTCGTCCACCGTCGCTCGGGAAACCAGATCCTGGCGGAACGCTTGGAGTTCCTGCTCGTTCGGCAGCTCCTTGTTGAAGAGCAGGTAGAGCACCGACTCCGGGGGCAGGTGCGCCAGATGCGCGATCGGGTAGCCGACGTAGGAGACGCCCTCGTCAGGATCCACCTTGCTCGTCCAGCACGTACCGACCGGGAAGCCGCGCAGTCCGGTATCAAGCTGGGCATCGGTGACGCGGAAGTCAATCGCTTCGGCCATAGCGCGGCGCTCCTTCAGTCGTGTAGGCGGGACGCCCACTGCAGAGAACACTCAACTTTATCGGTGCTATCCCTCGATCGACTCCACACGGAAGCGAATTGTACCCGATGGGGCCGTGACCTGGATCTCGTCCCCAACCGCCCGCCCCATGAGGGCCTGGCCTACTGGACTGGCCGAGGAAATGCGGCCTGCTCCGGCGTCCACCTCGTTTTGACTCACGAGAGTGTATTCAACGGCCCGATCGACCTCAAGATTGTGCAGATTGACAGAGCTACCGAGGTGTACGATCCCCGCCTGCTCGGCACCGTGGGGTTGCACAACCACCGCATGGGCGATCTGGTGCTCCACGTTGCGAATGCGCGCCTCTAGCAGTGCCTGCTGATCGCGCGCGGCGTCGAGCGGCGCGTTCTCGCGAAAGTCCTTGTCCGCCATCGCCAAGGCCAGGTCATCCTGAATCTTGGGCCGCTCCGCTTTGAGCTGGTTCAATTCCACCTTCGCCGCCGCGAACCCCTCCGGGGTCATTTCCACCGCGTCCTCGGCGGACGCGTCTTGCTGCTTCGTCTCGCCCTTCTTGAGGGCGCTCTTCTTCACTCGCAGATGGACGCCGAGGTTCGTCTGGGTCCACGTCTTCTTCTTCGCGTGTGCAAAGAAGGCCTTGACCGGCATCAACCGCTCCGCCAAGTCCGCGGCGTTGTCGCCTACCGCCTCCTGGAAGAGCGTCATCTCGTGTGCACTGATCTCCTGCAAGCCACGGCCGGGCCCGTACCAGGAGACGAAGCGCGTCACCGCGACTCGCTCGTGCTGGACCAGCTTGGCTGCCGTCGCATCAAAGTAGGCGGACACCGCCCGCTCCAGCGTCAGAGCGTCAGTCTCTTCTTCGCCATCGCCCTCGATGATCTCGAGCTCTTCGGCATTTTCTTCGGACGCGGAAACTTTGAGCGCCATCGACCCCTCCAACATTGTTCTCGACATATCGTAGGATTCAGAGGCGGTCGGGCACAATCAATTTGCACATGCAGCGCGCGACTCTCCATCCCGATCGGTCGTCCGGCGCAGTCTAGCCGCCGCGACGCCGTCTCAGACAACCGACGAAACGGGAGCCTCTTGCCAGCACCCCGCCTGCCAGCCTCACCGGCGTCGGACCGGGTCCCTGCCTCGCTGCGATCCGCTGTCCAAGCACAACTTGAGCAGTCCAAGATCGACTTCGGTGGCGAGGATGACGACCGAGTCTGCGATCGCCTGGCAAGCTTCTTGCACGCTCTCCTGCAAGCGAATACACAGCTCAACCTCACCCGCGATGTCGCCCTGCCCAACGCGATCGTGCGACACGTGATTGAGCCGATCGCCGTCTGGCAGGCCCTGGCACCGAGCATTCAGCCCGGCGCCCTGATCGACGTCGGACCCGGCGGCGGCGCACCCGGGCTGCCCATCGCCGCCGCCAATCCCGCACTCCCCGTCACCCTGATCGAGTCGCGCGAGCGCAAAGCTGCCTACCTGCTCGAAACCGCGCAGCTACTCGGGCTCTCCGAGGTCACCGCGCAACATGGCCGCGCGGAAGCATTCGGCCGCGGCGAGGGCCGCGAGCAGTTCGCCGTCGCCATCACGCGCGCGCTGGCGCCCGGCAACATCGCCTTCGAGATCCTGCTGCCGCTGGTTCAGATCGGCGGCGTGGCGGTCATCATCGCCGGACCGAACAGCGGCAAGTGGCTCGACGCTGCCGCCCGCACCGCGTCCGACGTCGGCGGGGCCGAACCCGAGGTCCGGCCGGTAGCGTGGCCCGGCCTCGAACGCGACGTGCGCCTCGTCATTGTCCGCAAACTGACGCCCGCGCCGGACCGCTTCCCGCGCGACATGCGTCGGATCAAGAAGGACCCCGCTCGCGCCTGAGTCCGCCGCGGAACCTCCCGGCCAGAGAACTCGGACGGGCCGCTCCAGGGGCGGCTGGTACGGTGGCCGCTGGAGCCCGACCCATGATGCATCGACCTCGCGGCACCTCACCGACCAACCGCTGGCAACGCGTCCTCACCTTCGACGAGCCGGTGCTGCCGGAGATCCTGCGAGACACCTCGGCCACGGTGCCGGGCATCCTCACCGTGGTGGTGGTGATGTTCGTCTCGGGGCTGGGCGGGTTCATCTGGTGGCTGATCGAAGATCACCCATCCAAGGGGGAGTTCTTCTTCGAGTCGGCCATTCTTGGCAGTTTGATATCGACCGGCCTGTTCTTTGTCTGGGCGGGACTGGTCGCCGCGATGGGCGGCCAACTGGGTGGTGCGAAAAGGCCCGGCCAATTCAACATCAGCAAGAACGAGGCCCTGGCGGGCACCGTACGCACGATGTCATTCGCCGTGAGCCCCTTCGCCGTCTCGGGGCTCATGTTCATCCCGGGTCTCGAATTCGAGATCAGCCTGCTTGCCTTCGGGCTCCTGCTGCTCTCGACCACGCTGGCCGTGCGCACTGCGCTCGGCGTGCCTCTGGGGCGTGCGCTGGGCACGAACCTGGTCGGCTTCTTCATCTGGCTGCTGGTGCTCTCCAGTCTGATGGACCGCGGCGACTACTTTGCACCGGGCGCCTTCATTTGGGGCAGCTAGCCGGTCATCTGGCATCGTCCGCCAACTCAGCGGATAGTCGGCGTTTACACGCAGTGGCATGGAGGCGGTCGGGGGCGTCCTAAGCTTCACGGACGCCGCCGCCTCACATCTCCTCGCGATTCAGACCAAACGCGCCTTTGCGCGCGCCGGATGATTGATCGACCGCCTCCATGACGAGCCAGACACCCCCGATCAACGCGCCGCTGACACCGGCCCAGCTGCACAAGCTGGAGCGCAACATCGTCCTCTTCTACGCCTTCCGCTTTCTGCGCGAGGCGCAGATCTGGATCCCCGTCTGGATCGTCTTTCTGATCATCGATCGGGGGTTCTCCCTGACCCAGATCGGGATCGCGGAAGCCGGCTTCCTGATCGGCCTCACACTCTTGGAAGTGCCCACCGGAGCCATCGCCGACCGCTACGGACGTTCGTTTTCGCTGATGCTGGGCTGCCTCGTCCTGATCGGCGCAATCCTGGTCTTCGCGTTCACAGCATCGTTTCCCATCCTCATGGTCTCGTTCTTGCTGTGGTCCGTGGCCGAGACCCTAGTCTCCGGCGCCGACCTGGCGCTGCTCTACGACTCGCTCAAGGCGCTCAAGCGCGAGGAGGAGTACGAAAAGATCGCAGGACGCGGCGAGGGCCTGCTCTGGGCGGGCGCGGCCCTTGGCGTCCTGATCGGCGGCCCGGTCGCGCAGGCGGTCAGCACCCAGTTCACGATCTTCGTTGGCGCGGCCACGCTCTCGCTCGCCGTCGCCGTCAGTTGGGCCATGACCGAGGCCCCCCATCTCGAAGCCGAATCGCCGCAGCACTCGTATTGGGGCGGCGCGAAGGAAGCCTTCCGCATCGCCTGGGGTCTGCCGGCCGTGCGCACCGGCCTCTTCTTCATGGCCGCTCTGGCCGCCGGGCTGGGGGCGGTGGGCTACCTGGAGCAGCCATTCCTGCTCGACAAGGGCCAGGACGTGGGCTTCACCTTCTCGGCCCTGCAACTCCCCGGCCTGGTCGCGGGCGTGATCGGCGCAACCTTCGCCTTCCGCGTGGTCCAACGCCTGGGGCCCGTCGTCGTGCTAACCACGGTGCCGCTAATCGGTGTCGGCAGCTACGCGGCGCTGACTCTGATCG
>CAUYZA010000201.1:0-5807 GCA_963577225.1 Dehalococcoidia bacterium
GCCGGCACTGTCGGCCTGATCGAGGCCGTTGAACGCTTCGACCCCTCGCTCGGCGTCAAGTTCGAGACCTACGCCATCAGCCGCATCCGCGGCGCCATGTTCGATGCGCTGCGCTGCGCTGCGCTGCGCTGCGCTGCGCCGTGCCGATCGCCTCTCGCGTTCCGTCCGTACGCACCAGCGTGAGCTGGAACAGACGAGCGAAAGCCCTGCGGGAGAAGCTGGGGCGGGAGCCTGAAGAGCACGAGGTCGCGCAGGCGCTCGGCCTCAGCCTCGAGCACTACCACATGATCGTCTCCGACTCCGCCTGGGTCACCGTCAGCCTTGACAAGCTGCTCCACCCGGACAACGAGAGCGACAACCACCTCGAGTCGGAGCTGCCCGACCTGGACGCGGAAGATGTTGCTGCCAGCGCCGAGCGCAACGACAGCGTGCGCAAACTGGGCACCGCGATCCAGGGGCTGGCCGGTCGCGATCAGCTCCTCCTCTCCCTCTACTACAAGGAGGAACTGACCCAAAAAGAGATCGCTGCAGTGCTCGAAATCTCCGAATCCCGCTTCTGCCAACTCCACGCCCGCACGCTCAAATCGCTGCGCGTCGCGCTGACGGAGCCCCACTCGCAGGCGCCGACGCCTATCGACTCCCTCGCGGCAGTCGCCTGATCCGTCCTCGCACTCCCGCTCTCGCGCACGACCGGCGGCCCCGTTGCTTCTATCCTGGCGCTCGACGCCGTGCCCCACGACGCATCGCGCGCCCTGGAGCCCAGCGGGGGACCCCGTTCCCGCGCCTGGAGACCGTAGCGGGGACCGCGTCAGGAGCAATGCCCAGCCATGCCCAGCGTCTGCATCATGCCCGGCGACGACGCCACCCCCGAAGCCGTCCTGCCCAGCGTCGACGTGCTCAAGGCGCTCGAACTCGATCTCGATTTCCGAATCATGCCCTCCGGCGCGGAAGGCACCGAGCGCTACGGCCACAAGGACTTCGCCCAGCGCGTGCGCGACGCGATGGACGCCGCCGACACCACCCTCTACGGCTCCACCAGCGGCACCAGCCCGGGCCTCGGCTATCTGCGCTGGGGCAAAGGCACCTACGCCAATGTCCGACCCATCCGCTATCTGACCGGCGCGCGCAGCCCGCTCGCCGAACCGGACGGGATCGACTTCGTCATCGTCCGCGAGAACATGGAGGACATGTATGTCGGCGTCGAAGGCGATGTCGAAGCCCTCGCCCCACTCAACCTCGTCAACCGACTCACCCGCCAGCCGATCGATACGACCAACGGGCGCTACGCCATCAAGATCATCACCGAGGCCAACTCCCGACGCATCCTCGAGTTCGGCTTTGATCTCGCCCGCAAGCGCAAAGCGTTGGGCCACCCCGGCAAGGTGACCGCATCCTGCAAGTACAACATGCTGCCCCACACCGACGGGCTCTTTCGCGAGATCGCCCACGACGTTGCCCGCCAGAACCCGGACATTGAGTTCGAGGACTACATCGTCGACGACTTCGCCCGCCGCATCGTGGCAGAGCCCCATGCGCTCGATGTCGTCGTCCTGCCCAACCTCTACGGCGACATCCTCTCCGACGAAGCCTCCGGCCTTGTCGGCGGGCTCGGCCTCGCCCCCTCCGCCTGCTACGCCGACGACTTCGCCTACTTCGAGCCCGTGCATGGCACCGCGCCCGACATCGCCGGCACCCACACGATCAATCCCACCGCCACCCTGCTCAGCGCCGTGTTGATGCTGGACTGGCTGGAGCTACCCGACGCGGCTCGACGCTTGGAGTCCGCCGTCGAAGCCGTCTATCGCGAGGGCGATAGCCTGACCCCCGACCAGGGCGGCAGCGCCACCACCGACCAGTTCTGCGCAGCTGTCGCCCGAAGGCTGTAGCCCGCGCAAGAGAGATTCGCCCCGCAACGAAAGCCGCTGCCGGCGCCGGCGCGACCGGGCCGAACTGCCAACGTCCTGCCGCCGCCGCGTGCTAACTTCCCCCGAACGCGTGAGGTATGCTTGACCATGACATACTCAATTTGTGCACTGGACCCCGACAGTGGTGAACTCGGAGTCGCCGTCCAGACCCATCAACCCGCCGTCGGCGGCATCGTCCCTTGGGTCGGCCCCGGCGTCGGCGCCGTCGCCACCCAGGCCACCGCTAACGTCGACCTCGGCCCGCGCGCCCTCGCCCTGCTCGAACGCGGCCTCAACGCCGAGACCGCCCTGCAAGCCGTCCTCAGCGCCGACCCGCTGCGTGAGATTCGCCAGCTCGGCATCGTCGATGCGCGCGGCAAGTCCGCCGCCTTTACCGGCGACACCACGATGGATTACGCCGGTCACCGGACCGGCGAGGGCTACAGCGTCCAATCCAACATGATGCTGAACGACACCGTTCCCGCCGCCATGGCCGCCGACTTCGAGTCCTCCAAGGGCCCGCTCGCCGTGCGTCTGCTCAGCGCCCTGCACGCGGCCCAAGGCGAGGGCGGCGACGTTCGCGGTATGCAGTCGGCTGCCATCATCGTCCGCCCCTCCGCCCGCCACCGCGTCGACCCCACCTGGGATCTGCGCATCGACGACGACCCGCAACCGCTCGACAAGCTCGACTATCTCGTCAATCTGCGCCGCGCCATGGGCCTCCAGCGCGATATCACCCAGCTCGGGCAGGCCGTCGAAGAACGTTCCAGCGCCGGCACGGAACGCACCATCCCACGCCAGGCCGTCATGGCGCTGATCGAGCAGATTCAGGCCCTGGACGACACCGACGAAACGCTCTTCTGGTTCGCCGTCACCCTCGCCAACATCAGCGCCGAACTCGACCTCGCCGTCGAATTGCTCACACCCCTCTTCGAGCGGGCTCCTCAGTGGCGCATCCTGCTCCACCGCCTACAGCCGCCCCGCCGCAGCGACGCCCTCGCCGAGCGCTTCCCTCAGTCCGGCTGAGCGCTCCAATTAGGTCCATCGACGATCTTTGCCTGTGCCCCATCGATCGACGCGTTCACCCCGGCTGCGAACGGTGTCTTGTTGCACCAGACAGGCGTCGGTTTAGCCCCGCCGATTAAGAAACCGCTCCATGAACTCCCGCGGCTCACCCGTCCCGTACGACGCCCGGAACGTCCGGATCCCAGTCTCGATCGCCTCGTCCAACGGCAGTTTCTCCCACTCCCGCAGAAGCAACTTCTGCGCCCGAATTGACTGCGGTCCCGCCGCACAGATCGACTCCACCCGGCTCGCCACCGCTGCGTCCAGCTCCCCCGGCGGCACCACCGCCTCCACCATCCCCACCCCCAGCGCCTCCGCCGCGTCCATCGTGCGCCCCGTGTAGATCAGCTCCGCCGCCCGCCCCCAGCCGATCAGGCGCGGCAGCAGCGCCGCCTCGATCACGCTGGGGATCCCCACCTGCACCTCCGGCATCCCGAACGACGCCCGTTCGGACGCCACTCGCATATCGCACGACGCCGCGACTTCCAGCCCCGCGCCCAGCGCGTAGCCGTCGATCCGGGCGATCACAGGCACCGGAAACTCCCGCAACCCTTGGCAGAACGCGTGCAGCAGCGTGATGAAGCGATCGGCCTCATCCTCGTTCAGCGCCGCCATCTCTTTGATGTCGGCGCCGCCGAAGAAGGCCCGCTCCCCTGCCCCTGTCAGCACCAGCACGCGCAGATCGTCGTCCGACGCCAGCCCGATCAGCGCCTCGATCAGCTCATGCAAGATCGGCGTGTTGACGATGTTGATCCGCGCCTGATTGTCCAAGGTCAGCGTCGCGACACGACCTCCGTCGTCCCGCGACACGACCTCCGTCGAGACCCACTCAGGCATGATCGATCTCCTAGAAGTCGAACCCTTCGAGTAGTTCCGCCTCATCCGCCAGCGCCTGCAACTGCTCCACCGAATAGCTGCCCGCCTCCGCTCCCTCGCGATGGGCGAACAGCGTCGTCGTCTGCAGCACCCGGTTGTAAGGCGTCAACACACCGTGCTGCGCTCCCAGCAGCACAATCTCGCCATTCAGGTAGTCCGTCTCAATCGACGCGCGTCCGCGCATGAACGACTGCCACGTGCTGCCACCGCTACGCCGACCACCCTCGATCTCGCCCAGTTGCCAGGCCTGCGAGCGCATCTCTCCGATCTCTTCGCGGGAGGCGTAGTCAATCCCCGCCGCCTGGTAGCACTCCAACGCCTCCGACTGCAGCTCCGCCATGAACTCGCGGCCGGGCTCGCCGCGCGCATCGTCCGGCCCGCACAGTGCCTGTAGCGCGTTGCCGAGGTTGGCCAACAGCTTGCCGTATTTGAGCCGCATCGCCCGCGCATCCGGCCGCGACACGAAGCCCGCCTTCGTCAGTGCCGCGCAGACCGCCGCGATCGTGTCGTCCACACCGTCGGGATAGCGGCCCGCGTCCATCAGGCCGGTGTTCGGCGTCGCGTGCAGCTCCACCACTCCTGGCTCCAGGAAGGTCGCCGGCGTCACCACCAGCATCGCGTAGACGTTGTCGAAGATGCGTCGTGCCAGCCGCTCGTTCTCGATCCCGTTCTGCGCGCAAACGATCGGCGTCGTGAGCGGCGCGCAGGCGGCCAGGTCGTCGAGCGCGCCGCGCGTGTCCTGTGCCTTCATCGTCAGGATCACGATGTCGGTCTCGGCGTCCCACCCCAGCTCCGACGGGTGCCCCACCGCCTCGAGCTTGGACCGGTAGTCGCCGTCGGGGCTGCGCAGCAACAGCCCGTCCGCCTGTATCGCCGCAAGCTGCTCACCGCGCGCAATCGCCACCACATCGATCCCGGCCTGCTCCAGGCGTCCCGCGATCCCCGCGCCGATCCCGCCCGCGCCGTAGACGATGAACCGCATTCGCACTCCTTCGCCCCATAGTGCCAGACGAACCCCCCGCGATCAGCAGCGATCAGCCGCGACCGGCGTTGACCGGCTCGGGGCGCCCGCGCCCCGCCGGGTCCGCCCCCTGCGGTTACAGAGGTGCTGCTTCATCGCGACAAGTGTCAGCGCGCCCCTACAGGCTCCCTGACAATCAATCTCGACGACCTTGCGAGTAATCCTGGTACGGCCCATCGCGCCAGGCCAACGCCGCCTTCAAGCCGCCCTCGCGAAACTTGTCCTGCCACTGGTACGACTGGGTCGTGAACAGTCCCACCGCGTCCAGGTCCGTCGACGAGCGCAACGACGAGTAGATCCCCATGTTCTCGTAGAAGCGGTTCATGTTGACCTTCAACACCGCCAGGTGGTCGGCCGGCATGTTCGAAATCCGCTCCGCCAGCGCGATTGTGCGCTCCTCCAGCTCCTCCTTCGGCCAGGCGTAGTTGATCAGCTCGATCTCTTCCGCGTACTTGGCCGTGATCGGGTCGCCCGTGTAGTACAGCTCCTTCGCCTTCCGCATCGAGATCAGATGCGGCAGGATCGCTGCGGTGCGGCTGCCCGCGAAGCGCAATCCCGGATGCCCCAGCTGCGTGTCGTCAGCGGCGCAGACCAAGTCCGCCATCATCGACATCTCAAATCCGCCCGCGATCGCGTAGCCGTGCAGCTGCGCGATCGTGATCTTCTGCATATTCCAGAAGTAGAGGTGGATGTCCGTGATCCGGCTCATCCCCGCCCGGATCCCCATGATCAAACGTCGCCCCTCATCGTCTTCGGTCCGGAACGAGCGATGGATCGCGTCCGCGCCCGCGCCCTGCGGTGGCGTCAGGTCGTAGCCCGCCGAGAACGTGCGCCCCCCGCCCCGCACGATGATCACCCGAACCGAGTCGTCCGTCTCGAAGAACTCCAGCGCATCGCGGAACTCGAACAGCAACTCCTGCGACAGCGCGTTCATCTTCTCC
>CAUYZA010000202.1:0-5794 GCA_963577225.1 Dehalococcoidia bacterium
GCTCCGCCGACGCAAACGCCCGCTCCGGTCGACGTCCCAGCGTCCGCAGGCCCAGCAAGGTCAGCAACCAGATAGCCACCGTCGCCGCGGCGACCGTGCCCCAGCCCGCCGCCTGATCGACGAACCTATAGAGCGATCCCAGCCCACCGACCGTGTCCGTCACCCGACGACCCACCGCCGCCACCGGCGCAAGGATGACGACATCGCCGCTCTCCGTCGCCAGCAACACCGCACCCTCTTGCGCGCCCACCACTACATACGGCTGCGCCGGCCGATCCACGAAACGGGCCGCCACCAGATCGCCCGGCACCAGGCTGCCCGCCTCCACATCGCCCAAGATCGCCAAGTCGCCCGAGTTCGCGCCGCGCTCGATCTCCAGGTACTCCGTCGTCGAGACCGCCGGGATCACGGCGAAGACGGCCGTCAGGACCACCGCCCCGAGCGTGACCACCGCCGCAGGCAAGAACAGAACCGTTCGCATGCCCTCAGCTTAAGTTGCGCGCCTGGATACACGCCTGCCGTTATGAAGAGCGCCCCCTCCCGTCACGAGGCCCATCAACCCATCGCTTCAGCCCGGACCGATCAGCTCTCGGCCGATCAACAAGCGCCGGATCTCACTGGTCCCGGCCCCGATCTCCAACAACTTCGCGTCCCGCAGGTAACGCGAGACCGGCGTCTCGTTCATATAACCATAGCCGCCGTGGATCTGCACCGCGCTGTCGGCCACGCGCGTCGCCATCTCGGCCGTGAACAGGATCGCGGCAGCGGCCTCCTTATTGACGCGCTCCCCGCTCCCCTTCGACGCTTCATCGGCCAGCACCGCCGTGCGATACAACAGCCAACGCGCGGCCTCGATCTCCGTGTACATATCCGCCAACTTCGCCTGGATCAGCTGGAAGTCGCCGATCCGTTCGCCGAACTGCCGGCGCTCCCGCGCGTACGTCACGCTCGCCTCCAGCGCCGCCTCCGCGATCCCCAACGACTCGCCAGACAGAAACACCCGCTCCACCGCCAACCCCTGCATCATCACCGCGACCCCGCCGTTGACCTCGCCGATCACGTTCTCGGCGGGCACCTGGCAGTCGTCCAGGATCAGCTCCGCCGTCGGTGAGCCGCGATGCCCCACTTTGTCCAGCTTCTGCCCCACCGCGAAGCCCGGGAACGAACTCTCCACCAAGAAGGCCGTCATCCCGCGCGAGCCCGCCTCCGGATCCGTCTTCGCGTAGAGCACCAGCGTGTTGGCCACCGAGCCGTTCGTGATGAACATCTTGGTCCCGTTCAGCACGTAGACGTCGCCCTCGCGACGCGCCGTCATCCGAATCCCGACCGCGTCCGACCCCGCCTCCGGCTCCGTCAGCGCCAGCGCCCCTACTGCGCTGCCGTCGCAGAGCGCCGGCAAATAGCGCTGCTTTTGCACCTCATTCCCGTTGGCGACGATGTTGTTGACGCAGAGATTCGCGTGGGCCCCGTACGACAACGCCACCGACGCGCTGGCCTTGCCGATCTCCTCGATCGCCAAGACGCCCGACAACAGATCCGCGCCGGACCCGCCGTACGTCTCCGGCGCCGTGATTCCCAGCAGCCCCAACTCCCCCAGCTTCGGCCACAGCTCGGCCGGCCAGCGGTCCTCCCGGTCGATTGCCTCGGCGATCGGCGCGATCTCACGTCGCGTGAACTCCCGCGTCGTATCGCGGATCAGCCGTTGCGCGTCGCTCAGTGTGAAGTCCATCGACCACCTCCCAGCGTTGATTATCCCCCACACGCCATCTTCTCTCCGCTCGTGCTGCCCGTCCCTCCACGCTCACCGTTCCGCCAATCACCCCCCCTCCTTCCCACACCCCCAACCCAAAACCCAAACACCCCCAGGTAATACGCTCGACCGCGCGGCCAGCGCTCACGGAGGCACCCCCATGACTATCCCCCGCACCCACGTCGAAGCCTGCGCCATGCTTGGCGTCGCCCACGACGCCGACCCCAGCATTGTCACCGATCGCCATCGCCGCCTCTCCCAACTCTTCCACCCCGACGTCAATCCCGGCGTCAGCTCCGCCGGCCTGCGCATGCAAGAGATCAACGCGGCCCGCGAACTCCTCCTCGGTGAAAAGGCCGCCCCCAACGAGGTCGACCCCACCCCAGCCCGAACCGCCCGCCCGCGCGAGCGCTCAACCGCCCTCTCGCCCGAGGCCCGCGCGCGCGAGCAACGTGTCAGCCGAACGATGCACGAGCTTCCCTACGGCGTCTACGTGCTGGGCACCGTGCGCGACGGCGATCCGAACGTCATGGTCGCCGACTGGGTCATGCAGGTCTCGCACAAGCCCCGGCTCGTCGCCGCCGCCTTCGAGCAAGACGCGACCAGCCTCGCCAACATCCGCGCCTCGCGCGTCTTCACCGTCAACTTGTTGGCCCAGGAGACCGGCATGGACCTCGC
Organism: Dehalococcoidia bacterium; assembly: GCA_963577225.1. Lineage (GTDB taxonomy): Bacteria > Chloroflexota > Dehalococcoidia > Bin125 > Bin125 > JAPUIR01. The sequence goes on from CAUYZA010000202.1 coordinate 2,429, forward strand.
CTCGGCCTTCCTCCAGCCCAAGGACGGCTCCAAGATCAGCGGGCGCAGCGGGGACGCGGCCGCGATCCGCAACAAACTCGACGGCGTCGACTACGACACCACCCCCGACGGCTGCCCCATCCTGCACGACACGCACGCCTGGTGTGCTTGCGAAGCCGAGGAGTTCTTCGCCGTCGGCGACCACGTCCTCGTCACCGGCCGCGTCATCGACGGCGCCCTGATCGGCGAGGACGAGGCGCTCACCTCCGTCTACACCGGCTGGACCTACGGCGGCTAGACAGCCGCTGTCCGATTGCGCAGCGCGCATCGAGCCAGCGCCCACACACTGCGGCCTAGCCCGGCCCGAGATAAACCTCGACTGGGTTCTCCAGCGGGTCATCTCGCGTCGCTTCCGCAGCCGCCACCCGATGCGGCCCGGAGCGAAACTCGCCCAGAGGAATCGCCGGCAACGTCGTCACATGCGCCCCAGCCTGCACCCCCATCGCCAACGAGAAGCGCGCCGCCGTCTCATTGTCCGGCGCCTCCAGCCAGGTCACGGAGTCGTACTCCCCGATCACCCCGTAGATCCCCATGCAGGTCACGTTGAGCACGTGCACCTCCCGCTCCGCGCGTAGCAACGTATCGGGATCCGAGAGAACCTTCTCCCGGCCTTCCGGCGTCAGCGTCAGTAAAAGGATGTAGGTGGGCATCGTCCCGTCCCGACCTCGCGAGCATACTCGCTCCAACTCGCCCCAGTTCCTTCCACCACGAACAACAGCCCGGCGCCGACCCGCCGCGGTCGCGTTTACCAGCCCGCGTGGCCACGCCCTGCGTTGTGCGCTCCGCGAACCATCCGCGCTCGCCAGATCGCCCTCACCGACGGTCACGCCCGCGGCGCATCGCCCTCCCCCCAACAATCCGCGAACAAAACGCGCATCATGCGCCGCTCATCCGCTCAATGATCGCCTCCGCCCCCTGCACCATCGACTGCACGATCTCCGTCGCCGGCCGGATCGACGTGATCAGCCCCGCCGCGTTTCCGGCGGGCCCGCCGATCAGCTCTTCCATGTGCGCCTGGCGCGCGCCCAACAGCGCATCGCCCACCAACATCCCCTGCAGCGGCATCGGCAGCGTCGGCGGCGCCTCGGGTCGCTCCCACGCCTCGCTCCACGCGTTGTAGACATGCCGCATCGTCTTGCCCGAGTACATCCGGCCGATGCGCGTGTCCTCGTCGACGGCGGCCACCAACTTCTTGTGCTGCACGTCGCGCGTCCACTGATCCGTGTCACCCTTCTCCTGCGCGTCGATGTAGGCCTCCTGCGACCCCAGGAACGCCGTCCCACACCAAACCGCCTCCGCGCCCAGCGCCAGCGCCGCCGCCACCCCACGTCCGTCCCCGATCCCGCCCGCCGCCACCACCTTCGTCGGCGAAACCGCGTCGACCACCTGCGGCACCAGCGCCAGCGTCCCGATCCGGCCGGTGTGTCCGCCCGCCTCCGTGCCCTGCGCCACCACCGCGTCCACGTTGGCGTCGTTGACCCGCTTCGCGTTCTTCACGTTGCCCACCAGCCCCACCCCGGGTGACCCAACCCGCTCGCGAAGACCGGTACCCGCTCCTCCAGGATCACCTGCACCTGCTTCTGGAAGTAATCCTTCGTCAACGGCGGCCGCTGCGGACGCGACTCCGGCTCCGGGATCCCGAACTCCTCCTTGAGCTGGTCCACGAAGCGGCGATGCTCCTCGCTGATCTCCACCTCCAGATCCTCGCGATTGCCCGAGTCCGCGATCGACGACGGCAGCAGCAGGTCGACCCCGAACGGCTTGTCCGTCAGCGAGCGCACCTTCGCGATCATCCCGTGCAACTCTTCCGGCGTGTAGCCCGTCGCCCCCACCACGCCCAGCCCACCCGCCTCGGAAACGGCGGCCGCGAGCGTCGGACCCGCGGCCCCACCCATCCCCGCCAGGATGATCGGATACTCGATACCAAGAATGTCGCAAAGCTCGGTCTTCAGAGGGGACGTCATCGGAAAGCTCCTTCGCTAGGACACGGAATTCAGCGGCGACAGGATAGTCCAGCCACAGTCTCATCGGGGCGCACACTCAGAGAATCCGCGGCTGCCGGGACGAAAACCTTCGCAACCGGCGGCGAACTCGCGCAGATTCGTCAGATTGATTGGCCGAGGATCTGAAGCGCGAATCCCGACACAAGGAGCAAGACCGCCAACCGGGTGAGGACGGCGGCGCGATCACGGATCCGCTGACGGGGCGAGTTATCGCCGTCATTCCTGCCACCACCCAGCATCATTCCCGGCGTTCCCCCTATCTCGCGGAGGAACAGCGGCCAGGAGAGCATGACCACTCCCCAGATGTCAGCCGCGAGCCCAGCGCGCACCAGCGCAGACGACAGCGGATGCGTCAGGAGACCAAGTGCGATCACCGCTACGCCAACGAGCAGCGCCGCGAACAACCAAAACCAACCGGGCGACCGAGTGCCTAGTCGACGGTCGCTCGACTGAGCGGTCAGCGCGAGGGAACTCGCCTCATGCCCAACCGTCAAGCGGAACTCTCTCTCGAAGCCGAGTCCGCCCGTTTCGGCGCTGATCCAGAGCCGATAGTCGCCGTCCTCCAGGCGTCGCAATCGGTGCCGCTCCCGGGTCGCGAGAACGGCTTCGTAGTCACCTTTCTCGCCACTCATCGCGAGTACTGGGACGCTAATCTCCCGTCGCCTGGAGACGAACGGCACCCTATCCGACAGCCGTCTCCGTGCGTCATGAAACCATCCGCTGATGGCTCCAGCTCAGCCTTCGTCACGCGCGGCACCCCGCTCTTATCGCTCAGAGACACAAAGAGGCGTAAGAAGCGGCCCGGGCCGAAGTTTGTGACGCGAACCTTGGCAACACGCATGCTGTGGATCACACCGTCAAGTTTTGAGTTCTTCGATATCAGCGCTGTCTCGGTCATAGCCGATCCCGAGCGGCGGATCGACCGAATCGGCCACCGCGCGCATCATCCGAGACCTTTGATATGCGTAGGCGGCTGCCATCGCAGCGCCAGAACGTGCGGCGATGACGGGATTCGCCACCTTCCGAAGCGTTGGTAACCGTGGAATCATCGCTCAGAGATTATCAGCGTCGACGGGCGATAGATGTCGCTGCTACTAGGTGTCCCGGCACGTCTCAGTCGCTCGCCGCGGTAGAGGCTAGACGCCCCCCCAACACCAGCTACCCTCCCCCACCGAAGGAACCAACGAATGCCCACCATCAACACCCTGCGCGGCCCCGTCGACACCGCCGACCTCGGCCGCACCCTTATGCACGAACACGTCGCCATCCGCACCCCCGGCATCGGCGAAAACTGGCCCGACCTCTGGGACGAAGACGGCTGCAC
>CAUYZA010000203.1:0-5764 GCA_963577225.1 Dehalococcoidia bacterium
GCCGGGTGCAATGCACGGCACCCTGATCCCGCAGATCGTGGCCTAGCGTAGTCGCCCGTCCGGACTTCGCGGAGCTACGCCATCTCCGTCGGACGAGCCGGCGAAGGCCACTCGTGATCGACTAGGGCAGTAGCCCCAGCGCGTAGTACGAGTCGATGGTCGCGCGCAGGGTGTCGTCGATCGTGTGGGTCTCGAGGCCGAGCTCCTGCTTGGCGAGCAGGCAGTACGACCGCGGCGCGTCGCGCGTCGGCTCCTTCGGCGCGCCGTTCTCCATCTCCTCGCCGCCGATATCGGCGACGGCTGGATAGAGCGCCTGCAGCTTCGCTTGCAGCTCCCAGGTGAAGAGCTCACCCGAGCGGTCGCTGGCCGACAGGATGTACCGAGAGCCGTTCTTCGCAACGGTGCTTTCCAGGCACAGCCGGTGGGCTCGGGCTGTGTCGCGCACGTCGACGTTGTTCCACAGCATGCGGCCGCCGGGACTCTTCTTGTATTGCTTCCCCATCAGCATGTAGCGGATGCAGTTCTGCCAGCTCCAGCCCTGGTCGTGGTTCTTACACATCAACGGGCCGATGACGTGGATCGGCAGGATGGAGATCGCATCGAAGCCGCCGTCTGCCTCGGCTTCTTCGTACAGGAGCTGCTCGGTTCTCGCCTTCGCCATCGCATAGGCGATATTGCGGTCCTTGGCGATGTTCTCCTCTGTCCAGCGACCTTCGTAGGCGTCGAGGTTGTCGCCGCACCAGTCCTTCTCGGTGTAGACGTAGCCGCCCGGGCGAGGGTGGCTGACCGCGGCGAAGGAGCTGGTGAAGACGACGCGTCTGACCGTGCCGGCCTTCTTCACCGAGTCGATCACGTGGCGATTCTCGGTGAAGCAGCCGTCGTAGACCTCCTGCGGCGTCTCCTGGTTGAAGCCGACCGCGGCGCCGGCGTGGATGACCGCGCTCGTGCCGCTGAAGGCGTCGTCGTAGCTCCCCGGCTCGAAGAGGTCCGCGGCGAAGAGCTCGACCTGCCCGCGGAGCGCGGGGTCGTTGTTCATGGCGAGTACATGATCGACCTTCTCGGGGATGCTCGGGTCTCGCACGCAGGCACGCACGCCGTAGCCGCGCTCGAGAAGGTCGTGGACGATCCAGGAGCCGATGTAGCCGCTGGCGCCGGTGACGGCGACGGGCCCGGTGGCCGGTGAGACTGCTGTCATGGTCTTCAATCCTCGTGTGAGCGGTTGATCGCGACTGAGCGCGGAGGAGTGGGCTCGGAGCGCTCATTATAGTAAGCCACCGCGACGCAGCGGCCGCTGTCGCACGAACTGGTACTGGCCACGCCACGCTCTGCATTTCCTGATGGCGTGGGTTTGGGCGTCGGCTTGGCCGCGAGTTGTCGGACCCCGACCTTCTTCTAAAAGAGCCTTGGGGGGGGGAGCGCGGCGGCATCGTTTGCTGGCCGCGATCGAGCGCTCCTCAGAGACGGGCAGCACGGAGACACTTTCGGGGTAGCTGTCGCTCAAAGCGCATGACGGCGTGTCTGCGGGGAGTTCCAGAGTGGTCCCACACGATGAGCGGATCGTGCGCTGGCTGGCCGCCCACGCCGCTGGCGAAGTCCTGGCGCGAGCGCCGTGGCTGGGCGTTGCCGGCCCGGAGCCTTCAGCTCACGGCGCCAGCACCATAGATCTCAGCGATCTCCGCCTGGCCGAGCCCCAAGACTTCCTGCAGGACGTGAAGGTTGTGTTCGCCCAGCAGCGGCGCGGGAGTGCGCGGACCGCTGTCGTAGCCCGCAATCCGGAACTGGTGACCGGCATAGGGGATGTGTCCCATCTCGCCATGGTCCATCCAGCGGTAAAATCCGCGATGCCGGTACTGCAGGTCTTCCAACAGGTCGCTGCTGCGCTGAACCGCGCCGGCGGGCACGCCGGCTGCAACTAGCCTGGTCATCGCTTCGTGGGGCGTCCGATCGACGGTCCACTCGCTGATCCCCGCGTCGATCGCATCGTGGCCGCGCAGACGCCCCTCCGTTGTTTCGTATTCCGACGCGCCCGCCCACTCAGGACTCCCCAGTGCGGCGCGCAAGGCCTGCCACTGATCGTCGCTTTCCACCGCAATCGCACACCACTGATCCTCGCCCGCGCAGCGATAGACACCCTGTGGTGCCATGTCCACCGCTCGATTCCCCACCCGTGTCGCGCGCCTCCCCGACGCCTGGAAATCGAGGAGTTCCGGCGCAAGGAAATGAAGCGCCATCTCGATCTGCGCTCCATCGATGTGCTGCCCTTGCCCGGTTCGCCTCCGATGATCGATCGCCGCCATTAAGGTGGCCGCGAGGAAGCGCGGCGCGATCGTATCGGTGTACGCGACCCAGGGACCATCGGGTGGGCGGTCCGGCCAGCCCGTTACGTCGTAGAACCCCGCCACCGCGCCGGCGTGGTAGCCGTATCCCGCGAAGGCCGCCGCCGGCCCCGTCTGTCCCATCAGGCAGGTGCTGGCCATGACGATCGACGGATTCAGCTCCCGCACGACGTCATAGCCGATTCCCAGGTTCGCGACGGTGCCCGCCGTGAAACTCTCGATCATCACGTCGGCCCACCCAATCAGCTTCTTCGCCAGCCCCAGGCCAGCCGGATTCTTCAGATCGATCGTCACACCCAGCTTCGACGTGTTGAAGTCGCCGTAGAACTGCGACCGATTCGTGCCGGGCACGCCGTCCTTGTAGGGACCGGCGGCACGCAGGATGTCGGGCGGCATCTCTGCCTCCACACGCACCACGGTGGCGCCGTGGTCTGCCAGGTACTTCGCCGTGATCGGCCCCACGCCGACCCAGGAAAAGTCCGCGACTTTCAACCCGGCGAGAGGTAAGTCATCGGGAGCGCCGGTCTCAAAGGGATGCGGATCGGCCGGGGGCATCGTTCCATCAGCCAGAGCCTGCCGAATCTCCTCGTTGTGTTCGCCGAGCTTCGGCGGCTCGCGTCGGACCGCGAGCGGCGTCTCCGATGGCCGCGCGAACAGCCCCGCCGCCCGTAGACGCTGTCCATCCGCCGTCTCTGTCTCGCACCAGTACTCGCGCACGGCCAAGTGAGAGAACTTGAGAACGTCGTCCACCGTGTTCGCCGGCGCGATCGTCACGCCTTCCGCCAGCCCACGCTGCATGAGCTGCTCCTTCGTCCCCCTGGCCAGAAATTTCGCCATCGCCCCGATCGTCTCCTGCGGCGAGTGCGCCACGGGCTCGCCCGCTAACAGCCGACGGTCGTAGCTGCGCCAATCTTCGTCTTCGGCCCAGACAGCGGGCACCAAGCCTTCATCCACCAGCCAGTGGACCATCCGATCCATCACGGCGCCGTTGGGCAGCGCCGCCACGTACCCGTCGGCGCACGGAAAGACCAGCGGCAGTGTCAGGAGGCCTAGCTGAAGGTCCGATCCGGATCGCTCGAAGTCGTGGCCCTGGATCGCGGCCGCATCCATGGCGTTGAGCATCGTCCAGGTCATCGCCGCCTGGGCCGAGACGTCTACGAGTTGTGCCTCGCCGGTCCGCTGCATCCGGGCCAGGCCCACCAGGGTGGCGATCGCTGCCTCCACGCCCGTGTGTCGCCAGACTTGCGGCACCGAGACCCGCACGGGGGGGCGATCCGGCGTGCCCTGCACGCTCACCGGTCCTCCCATCGCGGCCAGAGTGAGGTCGGCGGCGGCATAGTGCGCATAGGGACCGTCGCTGCCATAGGGCGTGACTACCACCTGCACGATGTGCGGGTTGACGTCACACAGGTCTTCGAAGCCAATCTGAGCGTCGTCAAGCAGACCCTCCGGCGACGACGCCAACACGACATTCGATGCAGTTACTAAGCGAAGAAATGTTTCGCGATCAGGATCTGTGGACAAGTCAACGGTGATGCCACGCTTATTGCGATTGAACGCGTGGAACTCCAGCGATCGTTCCTCCTCCGCGCCCGAGGCCAATAGGGGACCACGGCGCCGGCTCTCGGAGCCCTCGGGCGGCTCGATCCGGATGACTTCCGCCCCCAGGTCCCCCAGCACCATCCCAGCGATCTCGCCGCGATGATCCGTACAGTCGAGGATTCGGTAGGGGCTCAGCACTATCGGACTCCCATCCATCGGCACCGGAAGGCAGGTCAGGTCCCCGCATAGACGGCTCAGGACTCGGGGCGCAGTCATCTACACGGCTACAGTGTGATTCGCGGCGGCGATGGAGTCCAGATCTCGACTCCGAGTTCGCTGGAGGCGTGAACTCTCCGAGGCGTCCGCCGCCGACAGCGGGGTGTCCCAGTGGAGGTGCAACGCCCCACCATGAGGGCATCGTGCCGGCCTCCCGCGTCAGCCGGACAGGTCGCTGTGGAAGATGTCCCAGTGCAGCTTCAAGGCGCCGCCGTCGCGCTTCCAGACGACGACGTAACTGCCTTCGTCGACAGTCGCTTCCCCGCCGGTTCCTACGGTGAGCGTGTAGTGCCCGCGTTCGACAAGGGTGTCCCCACAGTCGATCACCTCGTCGGTCTCGAGCGTGGCATCCTTCGCCCCCATGTCGACCACCCCCTGCCAAAACCCGAGGATTGCTTCGCGCCCGACGACGGTCGGTGTGTGCTGGAACATCACGAGCGCGTCGTCGGTGTAGTGCTCGGCAAACCCCGCCGCGTTCCCTTGACGGATGGCCGCGGTCTGCTGCGCGGTGACTTGAGCGATCGCTTCTTCGGGGGTCGGCATGGGTGCTCCTTATCTCGCGGTCCGGCTGAGCCTGACCGTGCGTCTCCGGAGTGTGCGGCAGCAGTTCTCGGGGTGCAATCCGTCCGGCAACTCAAGGCCGTGGGCGGTTCGGCTTCCGCACGATGAACTGATCGTGCGACGTTTCGGGGCGGTCCGGGTCGCCACCCCGATGCCCGATCCCCGCTGCCTCTCCCCGTGAACTAGCCTCCCCGTCGGAAGGCAGGTGTCCTCATGATCAAGCTTGTCGCGGGCGTGCGCGCGAAGGACGGTGTTGGACGAGAAGAGCTTCGCCAGCACTGGTGCGACGTCCACGCCCCCAACGTGGTCGCTGGGGTTAATCCGAAACGCTACGTCCTTACCTTTTTCGATGAGCGCCTCGATGGTGGCCCTGCCCCCTACGACGGCACGGCCTCGCTCTGGTTCGACTCGCTCGAGCAGTATCAAGAGGCTCAACTCCCGCACCCGCACGCGGCCGCGGACGGCTTTGGCGACCTCCTGGTCCCGGACGACACATTCGTCCTCTTCACCACCGAGATCGTCGCCCTCGACGGCGAAGTCACGAGCGAGAGCGTCAAGGCCACGTTCTTCGTGCAGCGCCTCGCCGACGTCGCGGAGGCCGACTACTTCCAGCACTGGCGCGAGAAGCACCTGCCCAACGTACGCGCTGCCTTGCAGCGCAACCCCGGCGGCCTGCGGTACGTCGTCTCGCAGGCGGACCAAGGGCAGCCCGGACCATGGAGTGGTCTCGCCGAGCTGTACTGGCAGGACGCCGACGCGGAGCGGTCCGGGCTTCCCGGCGTCACCGACGACGGCTTCCGTGGCATGTCCGAGCCGTACTTCGGCATCCGCGGGCGCGAAGTCGTCATCGTCGGCTGATCGCGGCCGCAAGGCATCTGCGCCAACGCCGACGGCCGGCATGCTCCCCCAACGCCCATGCCTTGGCGGTTTTGCGTGGCGCGCCCGGAGGGACTCGAATCCCGACCCTCAGATCCGAAGTTTGGGTGCACGCGTCCCACCCTCTCCCAGGGCCCTTGGCCACAACGTGGCCACAAATCCCCACCCGGACT
>CAUYZA010000204.1:0-5746 GCA_963577225.1 Dehalococcoidia bacterium
GTCGCGACCCGTCGCCACGAGCAGGATGTCCCCCTCCTCGACGCGGACTCCCTGCGCCGTCTCCGCCGCGCTGAGGTCGTCCGCCGTAATCTGCTCGCCGAGCTCCAGCCAATCGACGCCGCGCAGCCGCGCGATATCCAGCAACACCCCACGGCTGACGATGCCGTCCTTGCCGGCCATGATCGAGTTCTTCTGCGCCCCGTCGCTGCGCACCTCAGCCTGGTCGTAGCCGTTGTACATCTTGCCGTCGACGAAAATGTGGCAGAGCGCATCCAGGTGAGTCGTCGCGTAGCCGTGCGGCGCGATCGCAAAGTAGTCCGCCGACCCACCGAAGTTGCCCCCCTGCGCGTCGCCGCCGCGCGTGATGTGGTGCTGCACCGGGTTGGCATTGTCCGGGCCGGGCCGCACCGGCAGCTCCAGCGCGCAGCTCACCACCACGCCCTCTTGCACCAGCGCCGCCGCCTGCGCGCGTTTGGCATCCGTAATCAGGTTGAGCGCGCCCCGCTCGTCGTCGTCGCCCCAGCGACCCCAGTTGCGCACCTGCTCCGCGATCGCGTCAACGTCCGTCTTGCTCAGGCTTCCGGTTGCGACCATCTCGGCCCCCTCTGCTTGGTTGGTTGTCTTGCCGGCTCCCACCCGTCTGGCTGCCCAGAACGGGCTCGCAGGATAGCCATCCCCGCTCCGCGCCGCTGCCGCGACCGCTTCTCCTGCCCCCCGGCTCGGGAGGGGCGTAGTCGATTCCGGGATTCGGGTTGGCGCCCCTTGTTGACCAACATTTCCTAACTGAGTATTTCTCCTGGTACGGGAATAACTGTGGCCGCTGCGACGGCCCGTCGGACCAACGTCGATCGGCGGTCTCCGCATGCCTGGTCGCGCCCTCTTGCCCGCGGCATTCGCCCTCATCACCCTGCTCCTCTTCGCCGTCAGCCCCGCCGGTGCGCAACAGCTCCCACCCGACCCGACCCCTTCGCCGGGGACGGCAGCGTCGAGCTGCGCGAGTTCCCAGACCAGCCCGCCAAACAAGGCGGACTGATCACGCTATCGAAGCCGCCGGTGCCCTCCGCGGAGCAGGCGGAGCGTCGAAGCCAACAACGTCAGAACCCACCGCTAGATCCCACTCAGACCGGGCCCATCCCGCCGCCGACGGCCATGCCAACCATCGACCCTGAGCTGCCCGCGCCGCTCGGCGACAACTTCCTGGAGGGCGACCCCGAAGCCCCCAGCCTGCCCGACCTTTCAACGATCGACGTCAACAGCCTGCCCCTCAACGGCGGCGATGTAATTACGTCCGAGCTGAGCATCGCTGCCGCCAACGACTTCGTCTTCTTCCGCAATCAAGAAGTGATCATGGGCGGCGGCAACACCAGCGACGTCGGTGAGCCATCGGCGCACAGCGACCGCAACGTGATCATGCAAACCGGCAACTGGTACACCGCCGTCTCCACCGACAACGGCATCAACTGGGGCTATCTCGACCCCAGCGTCGACACGCCGGAGTGGCCCAGCGTCAACGGCGGCTTCTGCTGCGATCAAGTCGTCCTGACCAAGGCCGACAGCGATCACAGCCTCATCTGCTGGCTCGTCCAGTTCAGCCCTGACGCCGCCAGCAATACGATCCGCATCGCCGTCGCCGAGGGCAAGAACGACCTCGACCGGCCGGACCCGCAGTTCTGCCTCTACGACTTCTCCGCCTCCAGCTTCGGTGTCGGCGGCGACACGGAGCTCGACTTCAATAAGATCGCCTACTCCAACGACTGGCTCTACATCTCCTCCAACCTGTTCGACATCAGCAGCGGAAACGCTGACGGCGCGGTGCTCTGGCGCATGGAGCTGGACGACTTCGCCGGCTGCGGCTCCGTCACCACGCAGGCCATGGTCGACGAGGAGCACCAGAGCTTCGCGCTCACGCTTGGCGCGGGCTCCACGATGTTCTTCGGCTCGCATCACGGCGGCCAGCACGACGAATTGCGCATCTTCCGCATCTCCGACTCTTCCAGCACGGTGAACTGGAACACGCGCGACATCTCTACCTTCCCCTCCTCCGGCCGCGGCCAGTCGGTCTGCACCGCGCCCGACGGCAACGACCCCTGCCAGCGCTTCGACTCGCGCATCGTCGGCGCCTGGACCGGCGCCGGGCGGATCGGCTTCATGTGGACCGCGGCGGCCGGTGGCGACTACCCCTTCCCCCATGTCCGCGTCGCTGTGTTCGACTCCGGTGACCGCGACCTGATCAGCGAGCCCCACATCTGGAACGACAACTACGCCTGGGTCTACCCTGCCGTCGGCGTCAACAACCGCGGCGATGTGGCGGGCACGGTCTACCGCATCGGCGGCGGGCAGCATCCGCGCGCCTACGCCTCCATTTGGGACGACATCTCCGGCGGCCCCACCCCTTGGGAAGTCCACGGCATCCGCTACAGCAACGACTCGCCCAACGACGACGAGTGGGGCGACTACGGTCGCACCCTCTAATACGACAACTGCAGCAACACCTGGCTGGGCACGGCCTACGCCTTGCGCGGGGGTGGCGACGAAGACGACTCCGAACACCGCTTCATCTGGTTCGGCCGCGAGTGCGACGGCTGCGCCGACCTGGTCATCGACTCGCTCGCCTTCCTGCCTTCCACGCTGGCGGCGGGGGACTTCCTGGTCTACGGGGGCGTCACCTTCAACATCGGCTCCGCCAGCGCCGACGCCTCCACCACCCGCTTCCACCTCTCCAAGGACGAGGAACAGAGGTCCAGCGAGCACCTGCTGACCGATGTCGACTCGGTTCCCGTGCTCGGCAGGGGCGACTCCGACAACATCATCACGGGGGAGATCATCTCCTCCCGCATCCCCGGCGGGACCTACTACCTGATCGCCTGCGCCGACGATCTCGAGGTCGTCAGCGAGGTCACGCAGACCAACAACTGCAAGGCCTCCACCGACACGTTGACGATCGGGCGCGAGTTCGTCTTCGGCGACTTCCTAATCGGCTCCACGGGGCCGCCGCCCCGCTTCGGCGCGGCGGAAGCAGGGCTGATCGCCGTCGACGATGTCCTCTTCGACGGCAGCGCCGCGCTGGCCAGCGTCGTCGAATACTTCCTCGACCGCGACCAGTTGATCGACGACAGCTCGATCCGGCTGGAGAACGTGCGCTGGATCCCGCCCTTCCCGATTCCGATTCCGATCCCCATCCCACGCTTTACCGTCGCGCAGCAGGCGGATCCGGCCAGCGGCGCGAACCCGCGCACCATCCTCTCCCCGGGCCGGGCCCACGGCGCCGCCACCGTGGTCATCCCAGTCGGCATGCCCGAGGGTGACTACTTCCTGATCGCCTGCGCCAACGCGCGCGGCCCCAATGAGGATGACCCCACCAACAACTGCCGCGCCTCCGAGACGACGATCACGATCACGATCTGCGCCGGCGACGCCGACTGCGACGGCGTCCCCGATGCGACGGACAACTGTGGCCTGGTCAGCAACGCCGGCCAGTTCGATCGTGATCGCAACGCCGTCGGCGACGCCTGCGATCCGTTCAGCGGCGGGGCGCCCACGCGCATTGCGCTGCCGGCCGGCGGGGGAGCCTTCGCCTATTCGGGCGACGACGCCAAGCTCTCCACCCTGCTCGGCGGGCCGGGCAACGACCTCATCCGTTCGATCTGGCGCTGGAATATCGACAGCGGTGGCTGGGAAGTCTTCAACGCCGGCTTGCCGGTGGCACTGCGCAACAATGTCTCGATCCGCGAGGGCGACGTCATCTTCCTCGTCAGCGCTGAAGCGCTCGAACTGGATCTGGCGGGCGGCTAAGCGCCGAGCGACGGCGCTACAGCCCAGACACCTCCGACGGGAGGCCGGCCAGCGCATCGGCGCGCCCCGCCTCGAAGCCCTGATCGAAGGGGCCTCCCAGCGCAGTCGCCGTGTACGCGATGTGCATCTCGAGCATCGCGACGATCAGACGCGCGCCGGGATTCGTCGAGCCAGCCTGCGTGCCGCGTGCGAGCGCCGCGTCGGCGCGGCCCGCGAGCACGTCCGCGTCGGGTGTCGACGAGTCCGCCCAGCCGGCGCCGAATCCGACCTGATACGACTCCGCCCCGATGTCGGTCGGCTCGAAGAGCTCCGTCGTCGCGGCCACGATCAGCACCAGCATCACACCGCTCAACAGCGCGACGCCCAGCCAGACGCGAGCCATGAGCGTGCCGCGGCTCCAACGACGCCCCATCGGCTGCGCGCTCATGATGGGGTCCGCTCGTCTTCACCCGACGAGTACCCGGCCAGGTAGCCGCGGCGGTAGATCGCATCGGTGTCCGCTTGAGTCGTCAGCTCCACCTCGCCCGCCCCGACCTGGCGGAAGAGTAGCTGCAGGCCAATGTCTCCCGGCGCCGCCCGATCGGAGGCCGACTCTCGTCCCCGACGAAAGGCGTCCGCCTCCGCCTCCAATACGACAGCGCGCGCCTCACCCTGCCCCTGCTCCAGTCCGGCCGCGAAACCGGCGTCGTAGGAGGCCACGTCGTTGGGGATGTCGCTCGCGGACGGCTGCAGCACCGCGGCCAGCACCGCCGTCGCCACAACGGCCAGCACGAACGCGCCCAGCGGTCGCAACCAGGCAGGGGAGCGCCCGCGGGGCGCGCTCGGCGCTAGTTCACGCAAGCCGTCCGTTTGTCTACCCGAATCGCTCATTGGCAGCGCCTCACCCGCCCAGAATAGGGCCCGCGCGGCTCTATACTCAGCCCCCTCTTACCAGTACCCGAAAGGACGCCGCTGATGAAGGCCGCCGTCATGGAAGCGACCGCAGAACCGATCGTGGTCCGCGAATTCGATGATCCCGAAATCGGACCCGCCGACGCGCTGATTCGCGTCGAGGCCTGCGGCGTCTGCCGCAGCGACTGGCACATCTGGCAAGGTGACCTCTCTTGGGTCGGCTTCGCCGTACCCACCCCTTCCGTGCTGGGCCACGAGTGGGCCGGGATCGTGGAGGCGGTCGGGAGCGACGTCCAGAACATCCGCCCCGGGATGCGCGTGCTGACGCCGTTCCACAACGGCTGCGGCAATTGCCGCTACTGCGTCGCGGGAAAATCCAACCTCTGCGACAACAACGGAGCTGGCATGGGTGGCTTTGGCCAGCTCGCGCGCGTCGCCACCGCCGACTTCAACGCCATCCCCTTGCCTGAGGCCGTCAGCTTCGAGTCGGGAGCCGCGATGGGCTGCCGCTTCATGACCTCCTACCACGGCGTCGCCGATCGCGGCGAAGTCAAGGGTGGGGACTGGGTCGTCGTCAATGGCTGCGGCGGGATCGGGCTTTCCGCGGTCCAGGTCGCGGCCGCGCTGGGCGCCCAGGTGATCGCCGTGGATCTCGACGAAGCCAAGCTCGGCAAGGCGATCGAGGAAGGAGCGGTTGCCACGATCAACGCCACCGACGGCAGCGTGCCCGACCAGGTGCGCGACATCACCGCCGGCGGCGCCGATGTCTCCGTTGACGCGCTCGGGATCAAGGCGACGATGCTCAACTCCGTCAACTCCCTGCGCAAAGGCGGCATCCACGTCCAGATCGGTATCACGTCGTCCGAGGAGCAGGGCCAAGTGGCGCTCCCGATCGACCTGATCACGATGAGCGAGATCGAGTTCCGGGGCTCGCTGGGCAACCCCAACGACCACTACGAACCGATGCTCAACATGGTCGCCAGCGGGCGGCTGCACCCCGAAACCATCATCGGCGAGCGCATCGCGCTCGACGATGTACCCAAGGTGATCGAGTCCATGACAA